>JAGQQT010000002.1 GCA_020426065.1 Planctomycetaceae bacterium
TCAGATCGTGGAGAAATTGGAAGCGACGTAATCGACAATCAACTGTGGCACGCTCAGGAGCGAAGCGGATGGGCGTGGTCAATCAGATTGGGCCATTTGATTTTGAAACCGATGCAAAGAACAGCGTGAAAAAACCACGCCCATCATTCCGCTCCGCTCCATTCTGGGCGTGCCACGGCATCGTGCGGCTTCGGGTCAAACAGTTGGAAGTCCTGATAGCGAAGCTATCGGGGGACGATGTCGAAGAACTGCACTCTGTCAATTACCGTCAAATTCTGGTAGGGGTCTGCTCAGGATTTGGACCGAATTTCGTCCGGGACTTCGCTCAGGGACTCATCGGGTAAAACGTAGCTGAGGTTGATCATTTCAGAGTTATCATTGATCAGGTCCGGCCACAAGAGGTTTGGTAATACGCTCACGGCAAAAACTTCCTGAACAGCATCTTCAAAGCGAAGCCAGGCAACTGGCTCTCCACTGGACAGATCCACCACAGCCACTCCAGACCAGCGTTCTTCTTCCGGTTTCTGGGCAATTTTGATACCGCTGAAAATCGCTGATTCCCGGACTTGAGACAACCCCACAAATGCGAAGCGATCCCGGATGCCAAACCCACGGGTGAATCCAGGCAGCACGGCCACCTGTTCGTACTTTCCTGCCGCCTGATCGACGATTCCAATACCCCCATCTCCCGAGTTGAGCACCCACAATCTTCCTTGATGCCAGCGGGGAGAATGGGGCATGGACAGTCCACGGAGAATGATTTCGTCAGTAGAAAGGTCGATGATAATCCCACCAGTTGCTTTATTGGAGCGCCACCCTTCCGGCTCATCACTTTCACCCAGGGTTGTAACGTAGCGGGGAATTCCATCAATGACACACAATCCGTTGAGGTGACAACGGTCCTGGGGTGCCAGTGCAGAAACAAAGCGCGGACGCCACCGCGGCACAAAACTGTAATCCCTGTGAATGTTACATAAACACGAGAAGCGGGTATTGATGAACCACAAGTCTTTCAATTTTGGATTGAGCTTCCCGGTGTGATCAACTCCCTGTCCCCAATCCATTTCATGAATCTGAATATCTCCGGTGAAGTGAACGGAACGAGGCAGATAGCAGGCATCGGGTGGGCGGTTTTCATCAACCCTGCTGGCAGCGGCGGGGATGTTGCGGAACTCTAAGATTTCTGCGGCAGTCCCGATACTGATGCGGTCATTGGTGACCGCTACTCCCATTGGCTTGTTGAAGCTGCGGAAGTGCGTATTGATTTTTCCGTTGTCAGCACGAAGCAGGATGAGCCGCCCTGCCTGATAGGTTGAAACTACCAGCGAGCATTTCAGTGCGGTCAGGAGGTCCGGGAAATTGGAAGTGTGCACACTCCGCAACGGAGAAGGCTGCTCGGCCTCATTGGCTGGAGTGTCTTCATCTTGGTTTTCCGCATTCTGTTCCGTCATTTGGTAGCTGGCTCCCAGATCGATCGATGAAACTGATTATGAATAGATCGTCATGGATATGAGTTGAATCAGGTCAGGTTGATAACTCCCCAACACAATAACCGATCTGCCATTTTGAGAAAACCAGAACTCTTTCGACATTCAGCTCGCTCAAAATGATCGACGGCAGGTCAGTCTGGTTGAGCAAGAACCATTTCTGGTTAAAAGACACATTCATCTGGGAAGATGTGTACTTCTCGGCTCCGCAATTCCTGCTGGAAATCGATCAGCACAATGTCCTGCTCGGTGTGGCACACAGAATGCTTTGTCGCCTCTCAACCTGTTGAGAAACCTAATGTCTGGCCGACAGTTGAACTTGCGGCACACACATCTGGTTCTCAACAAGGGACAAAAACGGGAGCGGCAGACTGAAACAGTTGCTGACAAGTCTGCCCATTCAGGACCACTACAGGGGAGCATTTCTATGAGTACTGCTTTTGGACAGCAGATTGATCAGATGGGGGCTGTGGCGCTGGAAAACGGAGTTCATTTTCGAGTCTGGGCTCCCCACGCAGAGGCCGTGAGCGTGATTGGTGATTTCAATAACTGGGATGAGAGCTGTCATCCCTGTGAAAATCAGGAGGGGTATTGGAATTGCTTTATCGATGAGGCTCAGGTTGGCAGTGAATATCGATTCTCCATTCTCAATGGAGAAACCAGGTATCAGAGAATTGATCCCTATGCGCGGGAGGTTACCAACTCTGTTGGCAATGCGATCGTAACGGATTCTGAATTTGACTGGGAAGGAGATTCTTTTAGTCTTCCCGCTCACAATGAGCTTGTGATTTACGAAATGCATATCGGGACCTTCAATCGTCGGTCGGAAGATCATCCCGGACAGTTCGAGGATGTTATCCGCAAGCTTGGTTACCTGAAAAACCTGGGCATCAACGCGATTGAAGTCATGCCGATTGCAGAGTTTGCTGGTGACTGGTCATGGGGTTACAACCCCGCCCACATCTTTGCGATTGAGCAGGCATACGGAGGTCCAAAAGCATTCAAGGAATTTGTCAAAGCCGCCCATCAACACGGCATCGCTGTCATTCTGGATGTTGTTTACAACCACTTTGGGCCCAGTGATCTGGATCTCTGGCAGTTTGATGGCTGGCAGGAAAATGGCAAAGGGGGAATCTACTTTTACAATGACCACCGCTCCTCGACACCCTGGGGAGAAACCAGACCTGATTATGGTCGTGGAGAGGTCCGTCAGTTTATTTTCGATAATGCAATGATGTGGATCGAAGACTACCACGTCGACGGTTTACGTTACGACATGACCGCCTACATCCGCAAAGTAAATGGGATTGATCTCTCAGATATTCCTGAGGGCTGGACTTTGATGCAGTGGATCAATGGTTCAATTGCCGCTCGCTATCCTGGCAAACTTCTTGTAGCGGAAGATCTGCAGGGAGAAGAGTGGCTGACCAAACCTGCCGATGTGGGAGGAGCGGGCTTTTCTGCTCAGTGGGATGCCAATTTTGTCCACCCGGTCCGGCATGTTGTCGAACAGATCGAAGATCAGTATCGAAACCTGGACGAGATTATTGGAGCCCTGCTCTACCGTTACAATGATGATGCGTTCGAGCGGGTAGTTTACAGCGAGTCCCACGATGAAGTGGCCAATGGGAAAGCCCGTGTTCCCCAGGAAATTGATCCGGAATGTCCAGATAGTCGTGAGGCTCAAAAGCGTTCCGTGATCGCTGCAGGGCTGGCATTGACCTCACCCGGGATTCCCATGCTGATGCAGGGACAGGAACTGCTGGTTGACAAATGGTTCGAGGATACAGACCCCATCGACTGGCAGCGTTCCAAGGAGTACTCTGGTATCGTGCGAGTATATCATGACCTGATCACCCTTCGTCGTAACCTGCGCGGTAATACGAAAGGTCTGATGGGCCAGAACTGCCGCATTCTGTGGGCAGACCATGATTGCAAACTGCTGGCCTATCATCGCTGGATGGACGGCGGACCCAATGATGATGTGGTTGTTGTGGTGAACCTGGCCAACAATCCAGTTCAGAACTATGAGATTCAGTTCCCTGGTGAGGGAGAATGGAAGCTGGTGCTCAATTCAGACTGGACGGGTTATAGCGAAGCATTTGATGACTTCCCTGTTGAAACTATCCTGGCCTCTACCAGGGAGGAATCGGAATATCCATCTGCTGCTATTGCAGTAGGGGCCTATTCCATCCAGGTATATTCTCGTGTCTCCCAGATCGATTGAACATAGCTTTAAAAACGCCCCTCATTTGTCGATCATCAGATCGCAGCGGGGCGTTTTTATTTGTGTAAGAAGTCTCAGTGCTGAAGGGTGGTTGCTTTGGGTGGGTGTTGTGCTGCCAGGGTGGAATTTCTGCTGCCAATCTCCAATTCCATGAAACAGGAAATGATATGATTTACAGGGCTTCAAGATGTGTTGCTGTTTGGCCCGCTGTTTGCATGATTAATTGGCAGCAGGTCAACCAGAGCAAAGTTGAGGAGGAAATACTATGGCAGAAATGATTTCCATGATGATCGGGACTGGGATTATGTATCTATTATTGGAGAGCAGTTCTACGCCCAGATTTTAGGAAACAGATGTGTCAGTTTTCGTATGCTTTAGATTCCTGGCTGGTGATTCTTGAAATCCTTGAATGAAAAGGTCGCCTGCAAGCTCGACAGCATATTGCTTATTGTGCTCACTTCCTCCTTGTGAGGGATGTTGGAGTATCTTGAATAAAAAACGGGCAGTCGCACTATGACTGCCCGTTTTTTTATTTTCTGATCCGGAAGAACTGAGATCCCGTGCGGTTTGTCAGATCTGAGAACAGATAAAATTGTTACTCACATCCTGCTCTGGTTATTGATTGTTGAACTTTCGATTAGCGGACTTCAGTTCTTCAAGAGTAACCATACCGTTTCGATCTGTGTCAATCAGGAGAAAGATCGGCCAGTACTTGGGAGGAGTTTCTGCCTTGGAGATCTGGCCATCTTCATCTGCATCGAGGCGGGCAAGAATCTGCTCGGGACGTCCGCCCAGGGCTTTAGATGATTGGGAGCCTGACTGGATTGGAATCGCAATATCAAAATACCCGATCATCATTTCCTCCCAGGTCTGATCACCCCATTTTACAGATTGACTGGGATCTGGATTGTAGGCATTTCCAGATGAGTTATCGAAATGAGCGGTGCAATACATGCGAGCTCCAGCCGGAAGCAGCATCGGTTCGATCAACCGATACGAAGTCTGCCAGTTAAAATCGTAGCGGGGAATAGAAAGAATGGTTTCAGGTTCTTTTCCAGGGAGTTCAACCTGGTATTTAAATGATTTTCCTCGGAGATGCATGTGGGGCATCATTGTGAGCAACTGCACATCGGCCTGCGCACGAGGTGAGCGTGCCGTGACTTCATGGTTGTCTGCCTGCGGCGGAATCTCAAACTGACGGTTCGTGGCACTGGTTGTCATGACCCGGTGCGTGATCGTTTCCGGGTCTGCAAACAGCAGAGCAATCTGACTGGTATCCTCCTGTGGCGAGCCAATTGGTGTGTAGTGCATCTGAAACACGAGTTCTGAATTGGCAGGCAACTGCTTGGCCATTCCCTTTGGATAGGGCTGTGGGATCATGCCAGGAACATAAGCTGCCAGGAATCCTCCTTCTTCAGCGTTGGCGCGCCCTTTAGTTCCCTTCTCCCGAGAGAAGACCAGAATGTGATGAACAACACGAAAGTTCCCCGGTCGAATCTCCGCTCCGGCAATCCATTTGTCTTCCGTCAACTGGGGATCGACAATGAAGTACTGATACTTGACTTCTCCATGTGCGGGAACCTGGTAAGGAGTTTTGGTGATATTCAGTACAAGATCCGGCTCGCGGGGTAACAGCCAGGAGGTGGAATATTCTTTCGGCTTGGGAAGCAGACTGGGATCTCCATAGGGTGCACCGTTTGCGATCCAGTCTGCCACAATCTGCTTTTCTTCTTTCGAGAGCGAGACATCATTTTCAAAATGACCATAGCGGGAGTCGGCATGCCAGGGAGGCATCCGGTCTTCGCGAATGACTTCGTCAATCATGGCTGTCCATCCGAGGACTTCCTGAAAGTCGGTCATCGAAAATGGAGCAGCCTGCCCTTCCCGATGACAGTCCACGCAGTGCTGCTGAAAAATTGCAGCCACATGTTCCGTGTAGGTCACTTTCCGTTCCGGTTTTGAGCGGGGACTGCGTCCGATGAGACATCCGACAGGTTCTGTTTTAGGAACCCGGATTTCTTTTCCTGCCAACAGATCCTGAATGGCATTCCGCAAGTCGTTTGATTTCGCGGCTGGAAGAATGGTTCCAATCCCGAACTGATCATCAATTCTTCCCTGATAACAGATTTCCCGATTTGAAGTCAGCAGGAATGCTTCTGGTGTCCGAGTGGCTCCCAGCAGATCGGCGGCGTATTGACGGGAGTCGACCAGCAATGGGAAGCGAATCTGGTGTGTTTTCGCAAACTCACGTATCTCCTCGGCAGAATCCTGGTCATTCGGCATGATGCCCCAGAATGTGAGTTCCGCAAAGTTGGGATCATCGGCCAATTCCTGCAGGCGACCAGCGTACAATTTGGCCAGTGGACATTCGGTTCCCAGTACTACCAGGACAATTCCCTTCGCTTTCACATCCACCAGGGAACGAGTTTTCCCGTTCTGGTCTTTCAACACGAAGTTTTCGATTGGAGCAGCCTGAACATTGCCATGACTGAACATGAATATAAGGCCTAGAAGCAGGCTCCAGAAATTCCACTTATAAGAATATGGCAAACTCAATTTCCTATCCTTCATTTGGGGAGTCCAATCCTTGCATCCCGAAGTGCGAAAAAGTGTGAAGCAATCGTCAAAACATAAAAATACCAAACATATTAACCTGCCAGACTCCAGGCTGGTTTCGTTTTTTTAGTGAGATCGCTGCTGAAGTGTTATACCTTAAGTTCATGAATTTTTCACAAAACTGCAAGAGTCGCATTGAACTCTGTTTATGAAGCAACTAGCATCAAGATGTCTTAATAACGCCAGATGTTCTATCCAGCGTAATCTCATTTTTTCTGATCAAATCCTGTATGTATCTTTCCCACACTACCTGCCAGGCGGGCTATCGGCATGGTCGAAGACATCCAGATGTCTGTTGGGGTGATTCCATCAAATGATGGGATAACACCTGTTCAGGAAACTTGCCTGCGTTCTGCGGGTCTGGCTATTTTTCCAGTACACCCCATGGATTTAGCCACCTGTCTTCTCGGAAGTAAATACCAGCTGATTATCACAGGTTCAACATCCGGGATTGTTGAGATGATGGGGGAGATACCTCCAGAGACGATGGCTCATCTGACACCAGTCCTGATTGCTTCATCGACGATCAGTGTTCCCCAGGCAATCGCTGCCATGCATGCAGGGGTCTGGAGTGTGTTGGCACTCCCCTGCTCTGATGAAGAGTTGCGGGAGCATCTGCGGGATGGGCTGCAGATATCACAGAGACGCAGCCAGAAACGCCATAAATTCCATCAGCTCGATGATCGGTTTCGTCAGCTGGATGAAAACGAATTTCAGGTTCTGGAGATGATTGTCGAAGGGAAAAGTGCGAAACAGATAGCGCTCGATCTGAATATCAGCTCACGGACAGTTGATCGTCGTAAGCAGTCTCTTCATGAGAAAACGAGCAGCCAGTCACTCGCTGATTTGATGTTATCCTACCTTGAGTGGAGGATGACTCATAAAAACAAGCTGAATCCGATGAACCCGGTTCCGCCGGAAGCTCCCTGATCAGAAGTGAAGTCCTGAGCGGCTTTCAGTCTTCAGGCAATACTCAATAGACGTTGCCTGCTGCTCAGAGTGAGAACCGGTTGCCCAGCGAACCAGAAGCCTGCAGGCATTCCGATTCGCTGGGCTGGCTACCAGTGATTACAGCTGTGCCAGGAAGTCCAGCAGGGACTCTGAGGCAAACTCATTGTCATATGCAGAAGACTCTGAAGTGATGATCAGCGAGCTGGAGGGAGTGAATCCTTCGCTTTGAGGATCACTTGTCCCAGTGCTGGTGTCACCTGCTACGCGTCCGGCCATCATTTCCAGAGACGGAACAACAAGGGAGTCATTCTGTGGAGGAGGCGTGATCGGAATTGGTGGATTCTGGATTTGACCAGTTCGGACAGTCAACCAGTTGTTGCTGGTACTCCAGACAGGACCAGAAACGTTCTGGAAGCTGGTTCCGTTGGAAATGGCATACCACCAGCGGCCACCGGATTCCACCAGATTACCACCAACATTGGTTACAAGGACCGAACGTCCGGCCAGATCCGTCTTGCCATCTCCATTGAAGTCGCCCACCTGAACATGCCGCCAATCCATTGAGGCATTCCACTGACCCCAGATCTGGTTGGTGAATGCCGAACCGTTGGACAGAGCCACCCACCAGACATCCTGGGCTGTTCGTGATGCGATATCATCCAGGCCATCTCCATTGAAATCACCAGAGACAGTATCCTGCCAACCGGAGTTTGCACTCCATGTGGTCCAGAGTGTGGTGTTGAAACTGGTTCCCGTCGACTGGGCGACCCACCAGGTTCCCGCATTCGTGCGGCCAGCGATGTCGGTCAGACCATCGTTGTTGAAGTCCCCGGTGAGGACATCATTCCAGCCAGCCGTTTCATCCCATTGCACAAACGAGCTGACATTGAAGTTCGTACCATTGGAAGTGGCCACCCACCAGGTTCCGGCACTGGAACGGAGAGCATAATCGTCGAAGCCGTCTCCATTGAAGTCACCCACCTGAGCGTCACGCCAGCCGGCATCAGCCTTGCGAAGTACCTGAGCCCAGCTCACATTGATGAAGGCATTCCCAACGGACTCGCCAACCCAGATCCGTCCATCCGCCTCAGCCAGACCGATGATATCATCTCGTCCATCACCATTGGCATCGAGAACACGGATATCGCTGAAGGCAGTGATGTCCAGTCGCCACTGGCCAAAGTGGGTCACGTGATATCCGTTCCCCATCGCCAGGCCAACCAGCCATTCGCCATCATCGGTCAGAATCGCCAGGTCATCACGGCTGTCCCCGTTGAAATCACCTGTCAGAGACTCAAGGATGTTCCGACCATTCAGCGGGAAGATGCCGTAACTGTTGTTGACGTAGGTTCCATTGTTATTCGTGATCACCATGGAGCTGGCATCGGCTCCACTGCGATACAGACCAACCAGGTTGGTGACCGGTTGAGTCATCGGCAGAACTTCCGTTCCGGTGACACGAATTTCGTCGAAAGCCATCCCTTCGAACGGGAAGGAATTGTTGCCGTATTCCTGCAGTTTCACCCAGACGTTTCCAGTCAGGTTCATGCCCAGATTGGCAGCCTGCTGTGACAGATTGTAGGTGTGATGCCGGTAGGCGAAACCAGAGGTTCCGTTGATGAAGCTTTCCAGCCGGTACCAATGAGTTCCATCAAGGCTGAAGGAAACCCCATCTCCCATGGCTGATCCCTGGAACATCGCTGGCAGCGGCTGATCCTCATCAGCCGATTCCCGCTGTTCGAATTCCAGAATCACATCCTGATAGCTGGTTGCATCAAACTGGAAGATCGCCTCATTCAGACCATTGATGCCAGCTGCAGAGTGATCCATGGTCATATGACGAGTGCCCGCAAACGGAGACTCGACAGTCGTATTCCGGATTCGTCCATTTCCAGTGGACTTGGTGGTAAACTGAGTGAGGTTGCCCCCTTCGAATCCTTCGTAGAACAGGGTTCGCACTTCATCTGCCAGGTCTTTGAGTTGAACGGTGATGATTGCCTCGTCAAACAGGGCAGGCGTGCCACCATCCGTCACTCTCACACGCAAGTGGAAGACCGGATTCGTCTCGAAATCCAGAGCCGCAGGATTGCTCACCTTCAGCAGGCCAGTGCTCGGGTTCAGAGTAAATGCATTCCCGGTATTTCCGCTCATGATCTGATAGGTCAACTGATCCCCGAAGTTTGGATCGGTTGCCTTAAGTTGAGCAACTTTAAGACCTGCGACCGGATTCTCATTGATCAGGTAACCGGCATCATTCAGAACCGGTGCCTGGTTCGCCTGGGCAACGGCGTACAGTTTGATGTTATCAAAGGCGATCCCATCGGAACCTGTCACGGTCGCCGGGTAATCATCGTACTGCTGGAGCTTGATGTAGAAGTTGCCATTTACATCCAGTCCAGGGATACCTGCCGCAAAGTTGGTCAGGTCAAACTGGTAATGCTGGTAGTTGATGGTCGAATTACTTCCAGTCAGGCTGACCAGTCGATACCAGTTGATTCCGTCATCGCTGATGGCAACCCCATCAGAATTTTCGGTGGTAAACATGGCACTCATCGGATGATCTTCGTCGGCGAATTCCTTTTCATCAAATTCGAACATCAGCTGCTGGATGCCGGCTCCGTTCACTTCGAGGACGACCTCGTTGCGTGAGAAGCCTGCTCCCTGTGTGGCTGAGTCCAGAATCAGATGTTTTGTGCCGGATTTGGGCTGCAACTGATTCGTGACATAGACCCGACCGTTGTTTGTGCTTCTGACAAAGTACGGATCGCCAACCGGCAGGATCGTTCCCGGTGGAGTTGAGGCGGGGAAATCTTCGAATCCATCAAAGAACGGAATGGAGACCCCATTGGCCACGTCCAGAACATTCACGGTAATCGTTGCTGTATCAGACAGGATCGGGTTACCGGAATCCGTCACTGAGACCTGCAGAGTAAACTGCCTGCGGAGCAGGAAGTGAATCTCAGCATCATTGTTGACAGTCAGTTCACCAGTTGTTGCATTGAGGGCAAACGCGTTGTTGATGTTGCCACTCAGAATCTGGTAAGTCAGAGTTGGGCTGTCTGGATCTGTTGCCACCAGATTTCCCACCCGGAAACCTTTGAGTGCTGTTTCAGGGATGTTAAAGGTCTGGTTGTTGATGACAGGTGGCTCGTTCACGTTCAGCACGGTCACGATGACATTACCCGTATCGGACAGATTACCGGCATCTGTCACACGGACCACCAGGTTGTAAACCGGGATCGTTTCGAAATCGAGGGCGGCAGCGTTGGCAACCTGAATCTGCCCTGTTGCACTGTTGATGGCGAAGGCGCCGGAAGTGTTGCCGCTGATGATCGAGTAGGTGAGCGTGTCATTCGCATCCTGATCGAAAGCTGTCACCGTTCCAACAACAGTGCCATTGGGGGCAAACTCACTTACTGTGAAGTTGTAGTTCCCCAGGACTGGAGCCTCGTTGACATCAAGGACATTAATCGTGATCAACGCTCTGGTCATCAATTGACCAATCCCATCATCCGTCACTGTCACTTCGAGTGTGTAAGTGCTTTTGGTCTCGAAGTCGAGCGTGGTGTTGGCTGGCAGGTTCAAGCGGAGGGCACCACCGTTTGTTCCGACAGTAAACAGCCCCTGGCCATCTCCACCAGTGATGTCGTAGCGGATTTTGTCATTATCGGGATCACCTGCAGCGACAACTCCCAGCAGAGTCCGGTTTGGAGCATCTTCCCGGATATCGAAGGTCTGGTTGATAATGACCGGATCCTGGTTGATCTCGTGCAGCAGGACATATTCCCCTGCACCGGAAATCGCCTCGACATTGATGTAGTAAACTCCATCTTCTGGTGCAATGAAGAACAGCTCAGCGTTCCTTCCATCCGGTGCGGAGTTATCATCCACTGCAACGGTCACCCCGTTGGCATCACTGACCGTAATTGAAGGATTCACTCTGTTGCGGCGTGGACCGGAAATGTTGTCGAACGGAGTCAGGGTTGAAAGCATGATCCCGTCGCCCGCTCCCAGCGTGACCGAATAGATATCCTGTGGGAAAATGCCCGGAGGAGAAACACGGAACTGGTGAACCGTATCCTGTCCGCCAGACAGTCCAGTGGTGCTGTTCAGCGGATTAAAGTTGAGGTCACGAATGGCCGTGGATGGCGTATTCCCTTCAATGGTCAGCTGATAAATACCATTTCCGAGCGGAGTGAATGTCGGATTGATGGCCAGTGTGATTCCGGTTGTTCCATCAAAACTCGGTGTGACTGGAATGACGATATCATCCACGGTGCCGAAGGTTGCATCCGCACCCGCTTCCCGGAAGTCAAACGAGTTTGGATCAATTGCTGTCTGAGCCAGCAGGGCTTCAGTAAAGGTGATGTCAATCGTGGTGATGGTGGTGCTGTTTGTGATCCCAGCCTGAGGAATAATCGTATCAACGCGAGGGCCAAGCTGATCACTCAGAGAGTTGCCTGCACCTGTTGACAAGCCGAAGGCAATCGCATTCATCGGATCCTGAATGCCGAGGAAACCTTCATTGGGAACCAGGGAATCAATTGTGAAGTCCACGTCAACATCGTCGTTGGTGCCGAAGATTCCATCGAAACCGACGCCGACCGTATTATCAAGGTTTCCACCCTGATCCATGATCGATGGAGTAAAGTTGAACTGGTTGGTGTGCCAGCTGGCGAAGAAGTGGCCAGCTTCGTGGGCAGCAATGTTACCGACACCAACGCCAATCAGATCGATAATGCTTGAGCTGGGATCAATCGGATACTGGTTGAGCGAGTTCGGATTTGTGCTGCCTGCACTGAGCAGGTCCAGCAGGACAACTGCGGATTCAGTTGTATCAAAGTTGCCAACATCGATCGATTCTGCAATCCCGATGGTGCTGATTCCCAGTTCTGCAATCGTTCCGCCGATGATGACCCGGCTGACATTCGGCTGGCCAAACGGATCGGCATCGTCCCGGCTGTTGCGAATTTCGATATCGAAATCGCCCGGATTGAAGGTTGTTGTGAAGTCTCCATTGTTGCCGAACTGACGAATGTCAGTCGAAATGTTTTCAGTGACTGAGGCCACGATCGCATCAATCACGGCATTTTCGTCACTGGCCTGCAGACCCCAGTTCGTCAGGAAGGAGGACAGTCCGCTCAGTGAAGTGATCTGGTTTGGTCCGCCGAAGGTCGAAGAGTTCACAACTGCCCCGTCAAAATCCAGATACAGGATCTGGTGTGTGGTGACAGGCTGTGACTCCAGGAATGGTCGGTACACTTCCAGGTTCAGAGAGTAATCGCCGACGCCTTCAACAACGGAGACATAATATGTCCCTGCTGTAGCGGCTACCCAGGACAATGCGGCATTACCATTGTTGGACAATGGCGATGAAGTTGGATGGATCGAGGTGAAGTTCTGGTCGGAGCCGAACAGCAACTGCTGGGAACCATCAAACAGCGAGATTTCCCCAGCCCCTCCAGTTATCCAACCACTCAGGATGTCCCCGGCATTCAGTTCAAAGGAGTAGAAGTCGATATCAGAATCAGCCAGGCTGATCGCTATGTCGTAGGAACCGGTGCTTGCCAGACCAGTTCCACTGCCGCTGTTAAATGGATCAGACTGGAAGCTGGCTCCAAAGCCACGCACAGCGACAAAATAATCACCCGTTGTGTTGACGCGAGTCGACAGGAAGCTGTCCAGTGAACCACCAAAGTCATCGTTAAAAGCGAGCAGGTTGCCGGCGGAGTCGTAGAGCCCGACAACCGAGTCGAGGGAGCTGCCGAAATCGCTGGCATCAATGTCGATCGTAATCAAAGAGCCACCTGCGACTCCACGAATGGCGTACCAGTCGTAGTCCCCTGTGGATGAAGCAAAAGGACCATCACCGATGGTGGCGGTTGCTCGGGCGGTATCCCCCAGGCCGAGATTGGTCTCGGTTGCCAGTGGGATCGATCCGTCGTCTTCAACCGGATTCAGGAGAATATCTCCGCCAACAGTTCCACCACCAGAAAGGGTTCCGTTCACCTGGACCACAACATCTTCATTCGTGTCAAATCCCAGTGGGACGGGATTCGCGTTGGCGAACGAGTTGTTCGGTTCCGTATCACCGTTGATGATGATATCGGCCTGTACGTTGCGTGTAGTCACAGCCTTGGCTTGCTGACTCAAAGTGGCTGCAAAATCTTCACGAGAAACCCCTGCCGGCAGGAACGCAGTCTGGGCTGCAGCAGAGTGCAGGACCGTATCCGGAGCGGCATTCTTGAAGTCAAAAACATCC
This sequence comes from Planctomycetaceae bacterium, assembly GCA_020426065.1. Classification (GTDB taxonomy): domain Bacteria; phylum Planctomycetota; class Planctomycetia; order Planctomycetales; family Planctomycetaceae; genus Rubinisphaera. The sequence goes on from JAGQQT010000002.1 coordinate 13,544, forward strand.
AGATGTCCGGTGATTCCCCTCAGATTCGTAATGTCACGAATGGGGCCGTTCTGGTCGTTGTTTGGCTCAATTTCAAATCCGATTGACCCGGCAGTCAGGGCGATCGCATACTCACCCATGGCACTGGGGTTGCGAACGCGAATCTGATAGAACGGACTCGCCTGAACGGTGAAATCGCGAATCGAAACGTCAATGTTTGTCGGATCAATTCCGAGCGGATTGGACTGCCCGGTGGCCAGGATCACTCCAGTGGAGGACAGGATTTCCAGTCGGGTGCCAGACATGTCTGTGGTCAGACCTTCAAAGACCACATCAATGGTCTGTCCATTGAACTGGTTGAGGTTGACGGTGTAGACATCGTAGTCTGACATGGAAACGAATTCGCCGACAACCGCATAGCGGGGGACACCGAAGTTGGTTCGGGTGTTGGAAATGTCCAGCCGGCGATTCGCCGCTCCCGTCGTATCACCAACAATCCGCTCCACAGCAGCATTGAGGTACGTGTCCATCACGAGGTTGGTTGGACTGATCGCGGCAGAGTCGGTGGAGACCCGAATCCGATAGCTTTGTGAGATGGGAAGCAATTCCGCTGAGATCGCCAGTCGAGCCCCAGGAGCGGAGGTGAATGTCTGATTCAACTCGACAATCTCGACAATCGTGCGGGCATTGGGATTGTCAGTTTCGACAATCGCCGAATACAGCTCACCAGCCTGGGCATAGAACTCAAACTCGCGAACCGGGTTAGCAGCATTGATCAGCAGCTGCTGGTTCTGCTGAGTGAAGACCTGGCTGCCAAGAGGATCCAGACGCAGCAGTTGCAGATCGGCTTCATTCAGCACATTGATAGTGACAGTTCCGGTACCCATCAGGTTACCGGTGCCATTGTCTGTGACCTGAATCTGCAGGATGAAGGTTGGATTCACTTCAAAATCAACAACCGTGCTGTTGTTGATTGTAATCTGTCCGGTGGCAGCATTGATGGCAAAGGCACCGCCAATGTTTCCGCCCACGATGGCAAACGAGAGCGTGTCGTTGTCTTCATCGGAACCGGTCACGATTCCGACGTTGGTTCCATTCGGAGCCGATTCCGAAACAGTGAAGACCTGGTTGGGATCGACAGTCGGGGCATCATTGACATCCCGCAAATTGACAGTGATTGTTGCCGTGTCAGTCAATTGAGGATCGCGACCATCAACTCCGGTCACTTCCAGTGTGAAGACCGGCATGGTTTCAAAATCGAGAGCGGCACTGTTGGCAACACGCAGAATGCCAGTGCTCGGGTCAATCGAAAATGCCCCATTGGTGTTTCCATTGGTAATGGAATAGGAAATCGGATCATTTTCGGCGTCTGTTCCCTGAACAACTCCAAAGATCAAGCCAACATTGGCATTTTCATTCACGAAGAAGGTTGCATCATTCAACACAGGAGCAGTGTTGGCACCCGTATTGGTTTGCACCACTTCCAGAGAGTAGCTTCCGCCCCGGTTGGCTCCCCCTGCTCCAGAGACCTGAATGAAATAGGTTCCTGGCTGGAGAGTTCCGGTCGGCAGAACAATGTCATCCGTAGCCGGATTAGCAGTCGTGAGCTGAGTTCCTGCGTTGTCAAACAGTGTGAGACGTGCATCGATGTTCGTCAGGTACTCATTGACATTGAGACGGACTTCGTATTCACCATCTGCCACGAAGGAGAAGAAGTCTGATTCCCCGGCAGCCAGATTTTCCAGAATACCGCTCACTGGAGTTCCGACCGTGATTGCCGTCGCTGTGAGTTGGGTATTGCCATGGTCATCCGGTCGATAACCAAAGGTGTTGGTTGTGTTCGAGATGATCGCGGAATCGTCCTGAGGAGTCCCTCCGGCACTGTTGTCCGCGTTTCCAGCCGCCCAGAACTCCCGGTTCAGACCACGATCCGGTGTCGCCATGATTCCATTGGGGATAATCGAGACTCCAGCAGGTCCTCCGACTGCTGTGGCATAGTGCAGCAAACCAAAAGTATGGCCGGCTTCATGTGAGGAGGTGTTACCCATTTCGAGGGCACTGGCCATAATGCGTCCGCTCTGGCCGCCATCTCCGCTGAACATGAACTCGGGGAAGTTGCCTGCAAACGTGAAGGCAGTATTGGTTCCTCCACCGGCATAGCTGTTCAGAAACGCAACTCCCAGAATTCCGCCTGGCTGACCAACAATTGTAGGAGAGCTTTCGGTCACAACCATCCTTAACGCTTCGCCATCATTGAACGAACCGGGATCAACTGTGCTGACATTAATGTTGAAGGGAGCGTAGTCTTCAGAGGTGACACGCCAGGTGTTGTAGATCGCAAACTTTTCGCCAGGAGAAAACTCGGCAGCATCTGAGTTGAAGTCGAAAGGATTGGCAGTGTAGGTGCCCCAGCCGTCAGTTGCAGCATGGCCATCGAAGTCCAGATACAGGGTATCCGTTGCACTCGGGTTGGAATTCAGAACGGGAACTGTGGTGCTGTAGTTATTGTCAGCCAGGATTCGCAGTTCATAGTTTCCAGTTGTTCCAGCCTGACCATTCACCACAATGAAGTAGGTGCCAGCGGTCAGGTCTGCATAGAGAGAGGAATCATTTGTCCCGGGCACGAAAGACCCCACGCCCAGAGGCGCATTGAATCCTTCAAAGTCATATCCATCGTCATTGGTATGCAGCAATGCCTGGGCACCACTGAACAGCTGCAATCGGGAATCCAGTGTCGTGCTCAACCCGGTTTCCACACTGTCGATATCAAAGAAGACACCGCTGCGCTGAGTCAGCGTAAATGTGTAGAAATCGGTGTCAGAAGAAGTGATTCCTCCGGTGAGGCTCAACCAGGTGTTTCTGGTGGCTGTGAGGATGTCTGCTGTCGGAACTGTAATCAGTTCGGCATTGGCAAAGGAATTGTTAGGTTCAACATCTGGCAGGACAGTTTCGGTCTGAACAGCCGCCGCTCCACTTCCGAGCTGTTTGGTGATGACAGGAATGTCGATCGAGTAATCACCATGATTTGAACATTCATCGTCCTGATCCGCACCAGCGAGCAGAACCCGCTGCTCCATTTCCTCCACGATCTGAACAAAATCCAGATTGCGTTTAATTCTGCGAGAGGAGCCCTTTCGGCTTCCTTCTGGAATCTGCCGCAATGTTCGGGAGAAGATCATTGACGAAATGCGAGCAAAGAGCGTCGGAACAGGCATGAAAGTCATCCAGAAAAGACTGATCAATCCACCGGAAACCCGGCATTGAAGCGATAATACGGCAGAAAATTTGAAATCGATCCTATATTGCGCTCAATTGCGAATTCAAGATGCTAATCCATGAATTTGTTGAATTTGATGCGGTTGAGCCCCTTTGTTCAGTCTGCCCCAGCAATGTAAGCGTTATAACCGCTACAGGTGGCTAATTGTGCGCAGACCTTCCCCAGGGAGCATGCCTCCTGAAACGGATAACCGTTACAGATTCCACAACAATTTTTCTGTAGAACGCACGTTTCTACAAAAAACTGCGTGGACATTTTGGGGAATTGGATCGCGTCCGCAGAAATGGCGGGGTTTTTCACAGCCCCTTGTTGCCTGAAGAAGACGATTGAGGAAGGATTTCCTCGACAGGTTCAGGGGTTAAGTGGCAGCAGATCATCAACCACAAACAGGCCATCTTTGCGAATCAGGGTATCATCCAGCCAGACCTCACCTCCACCATCCTCGGCCCGTTGCGAAAGAATCAGATCCCAGTGCACACTGCTTCGGTTTCCGTTATCAGCAGTGGTGTACGCATTGCCCGGTGTAAAGTGGAATGAACCGCCAATTTTTTCATCGAACAGCGTGTCAAGAATGGGGCGTGTGACTTCATAGTTTACCCCCAATGAAAACTCGCCGATATAGCGGGCTCCCTCATCGGTGTCGAGGATTTTGTTCAGTTTTTCGGTTTCACTTCCAGCTGATGCAGAGATGATTCGTCCATCACGAAACTCAAATTCGATGTCACGGAAAACGGTGCCGTGATAGCGGCTCGGGATGTTGTACCGAATCTTTCCCTGGACCGAATCCCTTACAGGAGCGGTAAAGACTTCGCCGTCCGGGATATTTCGACGTCCACAGCACGGAACAACGGGAATCCCGTCAATTGAAAAACGCAGGTCTGTTCCGGGAGCAACCAGACGCACCGACTTAGCCGCTTCCAGTCGACGCACCAGCGGTTTCTCAAGCTCTTCCATCCGGGCATAGTCTGCCGTCGTGACAGCAAAGTAAAAATCTTCAAACGCTTCTGTGCTCATGTTGGCCGACTGGGCCATTGATCCTGTTGGATACCTCAACACAACCCACCTGGTGTCTGGGACCCGAATCTCGAAATGAACCGGTTTCATGTACAGCTGGGAATATCGCTCCAAAGCCTCGGAAGAAAGATCAGATAGCTCTGCGGAGTTATCACTGGCCCGAATCCCGATGTAAGCCTGCATCTGGCTCATACGGGCTGCGTCTACTTCAGCCAGAGCAGAAATGGATTCAGGAGTTGCCGATGTCAGCCAGGTGCGTGTAATCCGATTGTTTCTCAGTTCAACAAAAGGAATCGCGCCCACTTCTGCTGCCTTTCGCACCAGTAACTGAACCAGTTCCGGTTGAGGCAGATCAAAAGCTTCGATGAGCACCTTCTCACCGGATTTGAGCCGGCAGCTGTGGTGAATCAGAATATCAGCCAGTTTGTCGAGCCGGGGATCCATCTTCGATTCCTGTCATTTCTGGATCAGAGTGAGCGTACTGAATTCAATGGGATGAACGGGAGTCTGGAGACATCTGCAGACTGATCAGTTCGTCTGGCTGTTTCCCACAACTCTTTCCTGCTGAGGGACAACCTCCACATGGCCCCGGTGCTTTCAGCAGCAGGATGCGGCACAGTCCCACAGCGGCGGAAGCGACAATCACCAGTGATACAGCAGTTTGCCAGTCCCACATGGTTTCACCTGTCTTGTTGATTGTTCTGCCCGCAATTCCCTAAACCAATAATAGGGAACCAAGCTGGTAAGTCACAAGTGCTCCCACATAAGCCAGGACAGTCATGTAGGTGAATGCGAACAGCGGCCACCGCCAGCCATTGGTTTCACGAGCCATGACCATGAAGGTCGCTCCACATTGGGCACACAGAGCGAAAAAGACCATGACTGAAAGGGCAACGGGAACATTGAACAGCGGTGAGCCATCTTTCCTGCGGGCCTGCTTCAGCCGATCTCGCAGGCCTTCATCTGCCTCGTCAACATCCGCTCCCAGGCTGAAGATCGTTCCAAGCGTCCCCACAATCACTTCCCGAGCCGGAAATGAAGCCAGCACGCCGACACCAATTCGCCAGTCCCAGCCTAATGGTTCCACAACGGGTTCAATCGAATGCCCGAAACGGCCCAGAAAACTTTCATTCAGCAATGTGGCCGAGGCCTCCCGACGCTCGCTGAGCAGTCTGGCCAGTTCGGGGGAATCCTCCTCGAACTCGGTACTCTCGATTTTTGAATCAATCCGATTGAGAGATTCATGATTTCCGGGGAAATACCCTGCCGCCCAGACCAGAACCGTCGTCAGGAAAATCAATGTTCCCGCTCGCATGACAAAATCCTTGGACCGGTCCCACACTCGAGCCGTCACAACCCAGAATGAAGGGATTTTCAGTTTCGGCAGTTCCATCACAAACGGGGCAGGTTCGCCTTTGAACCATGTTCGCTTCAGCAGCCAGGCAACGGGGACTGCCACCACGGCACCCAGAATGTAAAACAGAAACAGAACCAGTCCACGCAGCGAACCCCAGCCCCCCAGGATGGCGTCGTGCGGGATGAATGCGTTGATCATCAGCAGATAAACCGGCAATCGAGCCGAGCAACTCATCAGGGGAGCGATGATCATCGTGACAAACCGGTCTTTGCGATCTTCAATCGTGCGGGTCGCCATGATTCCGGGAATAGCACAGGCATAGGAAGACATCAAAGGAACAAAAGACTTTCCGCTCAGACCGACTCGCGTCATGAGACGATCCATGATGAAAGCCGCTCTGGCCAGGTAGCCGCAATCTTCCAGCAAGGCGATAAACAGAAACAGGATGGCGATTTGTGGGAGAAACACCAGGACCGAACCCACGCCGCCAATCATCCCGTCAATAATCAGGCTGCGGAGTGTCCCCGGGGCCAGCATGCCTTCCACAATTGAGCTGGCAAACTCCTGTCCGGCTTCGATCGCCGTCATGAGCGGGCCGGCCCAGTTGTAGATAGCCTGGAAGACAAGCAGCATGATCACAGCAAAAATCAGAGGACCCAGCCAGCGATGGGTCAGCCACCGATCCAGCGAATCCGCACTGGTCGGTACCGGTTCTTCCGGATGAGTCACGATCCCATCCAGCATCTGTCGGACCCACTGATATCGAACTCGCGGTTCTACTGCAGGAACGGGGCATCCTTTGGCTGCCAGACCGGTCCGTAATTCTTCGAGGAGTGGTCCCAGAGATTTGGCTTCCGAGAGGATCTCCTGTTCGGTTTCTCCCCGAATATCCAGCAGCAACCGCTCCGCCAGAAACGGGGGGATCGGATGCCCTGTGCGTGTTTCAACTTCTTTTTCCAGTTGATTTCGCGCTTCCAGAAACTCCTGGGGAAAAATCTCTGGAGGAGTACTTTGTGCTTCCGAGTTTTGTGAGATCGTCAGTAAAACCTGCTTGAGTTCATTCACACCCTTACCTCGTCGGGCACAGGTGGGAATGACGGGGACACCCAGACGTCTGGTGAGCTCTTCCACGTCAATCTGAATCTGCTGGGCCTCGACTTCATCCCACATGTTCAGCACCAGCACAATCGGACGGCCGATCGAAAGCAGTTGGCTGAACAGGTACAGATTCCGATTCAAATGAACCGCATCGACAATACAGACAACAGCATCGACCTCTGCGCTGGCAAGTTGAGTCCCCAGCAACACCCGCACCGAGACCATTTCATCCGCAGTTCTGGGGGAAAGACTGTATGTTCCAGGGAGATCAATCAGCTGGATTGTGGTTTGACCACAGCGAATCCGACCAATTTTTTTCTCAACCGTCACTCCCGGATAGTTTCCCACCCGGGCGTTCATCCCGGCCAGGGCATTGAACAGCGTGCTTTTACCAGTGTTGGGGTTTCCAATCAGAGCGACATGGAGTTCTTTTAATTTACCCGTGTCTGGAGTGGGAGCCCCTGGCTGGGCATTGCTCGAACTGGGCACGGTTTCTGACACGGTTGGATGGATTCTGTTTCAGGGGAGGCGAGGTGTGGATTAACAGGTGTTATGGGCTCACAACAATGGTTGGATTGGAGTTGATTGAGTCAGTGAATTGATCAGGTAAGGTTTGAGAAACAAAGATTGATTCCTGCACCGCTCGTGGAGAAGACCAATGCTGATCAGCAGGCAGGAAATCATCAGTCCACAACAACCCGCTGAGCCTCTGCCCTGCGTAGCGACAGAGAGGAATTGGCTAGCCGGTATTCGAGGGGATCACCCAAAGGGGCCAGGCCGATATACTGAATGGATTCCCCGGGGAGAACTCCCATCTCCATCAGACGTATTGAGATTGAATCCGTGCCGGTTACATCCTGGACGATGCAGGTTTCACCCAGTTCGCATTGATCGAGAGTTTTTCTCGCGGGAGCGGACATGGAATTCCTTCCGAATGAAGTCTCTTGAGCGGAAACTCGATCTGTTCGCTTACAGCACGGGAATGGAAGATCCCACGGCGACCAGAATTAGCGCTGCCTGACCACAACGCAGCATCACATCGTGGTCATTCACCCGCAACCACAGGGCAGAACCAGAACGCTTGACCGTAACCCGGCAACCGCAGCAGATTCCCATCTCTGCCAGTCGCGTGACAGTCGAACAGTCTCCGGAAATGTCCATAATGGTTCCGGAATCCCCTGTTTCGAGGCATTCAATCGGCATCAGTTCAGTATCACAGGCCATGGGTGTTCGCCCTCGGTGAATATGAGACTCAATCTCAACTTCATGATCTTAGATCGGCATTATCCTGATGTCAACAATCGCTCATGCATTTTCTTGGGTCCAGATTTCATCTGAATTTGTCCATTTGTTCAGAATTTGATGGCCAAAGGCTCCATCAGTCGTCCATTTCCGCCAATTGCTGCAGTCCAGATGTGCCGATTTGATCAGCCCTTGCACCTGAATCCAAAATTGAAATGAGATCTGATCTTCCGCAACCGGACTCATGCGGCAAATCGACTTCGCCAACGCTTGTTTGGCAGATCATTACCGGTTACTTTCCACCCACAACGGACTGGCTGGTTCGTTATTGCTGGCCCTGTAAACAGATCGGGCCAGTCTTTTCTCTTTGTTGCCCTCATTCCCCCAGTGGAAATAATTGGAGAAGCAAGGAAAAGTTGCCTCTCTCACACGGACAGTACTTATGACCCAAGGAATTTCTCACTCCGAACGCATTGTGCTCACTGGAGTGGGACTGACTGCACCCAATGGGAATAATCTGGCCGAATTCCGTCAGAATCTGCTGAACGGGGTCTCGGGAGTGGTTCCCTACCAAACCCGTTATATGGGTGATGTCCTGGCTGGTGTCTGCAATTTTGACACGCTCAAGTATCAGAAAAAAAAGGACCTGCGTCGCGGAACCCGGGTAGGGTCCGTTTCGGTCTACTGTGCTAATGAAGCCATCCTGGACTCCGGACTGGACTGGGAAGCAGTCAACAGGGATCGGGTCGGGGTTTATCTGGGAATTACTGAGCACGGAAATGTCGAGACGGAAAATGAAGTCTACGAGATTTCCCAGTTTCAGTACGACACGTCCGTCTGGACCCACCATCACAATCCCCGCACTGTCGCCAATAACCCCGCCGGTGAAGTGACCATCAACATGGGGATTACGGGGCCGCATCTGACCATTGGTGCTGCCTGTGCCGCCGGAAACGCTGGATTTATCCAGGCTGCCCAGATGCTCAAGCTCCGGGAAGTCGATCTGGCAATCGCGGGAGGTGTGTCCGAAAGTATTCACACGTTCGGGATCTTTGCCAGTTTTCAAAGTCAGGGAGCACTGGCCCGGCACGATGATCCCACCAAGGCGAGCCGTCCATTTGATCGCGATCGTAACGGGATTGTGGTTGCCGAAGGGGGCGGAATCTGCACCGTGGAACGGCTGGATGATGCATTGGCTCGTGGAGCCAAAATCTATGCAGAAATCATTGGTTACGCGATGAATTCCGACGCCAAGGATTTCGTGCTGCCCGATTCAAACCGTCAGGAACAGTGTATCCGGCTCGCTCTGGATCGGGCGGGGATTACTCCGGATGATGTGGACATCGTCAGCAGCCACGCCACTGCTACTGAGCAGGGAGATATCGAGGAATCCAAGGCATTACGGAATGTTTTTGGGAAGTCTCCGAATGTGGCCATCAACAATACCAAGAGTTTTATTGGCCACGCGATGGGAGCGGCCGGAGCACTCGAACTGCTGGGAAACATCCCCTCGTTTGAAGACGATACCGTGCACGCTACAATCAACGTCGATCACCTCGATCCGGAGTGTGCTCTCGACCAGCTGGTGCTCAATCACCCGCGGAAGAAAGCCAATATTCGCTGCATCTTGAACAACTCGTTTGGGATGCTGGGGATCAATTCGGTACTGATCGTCAAAAAATTCGACGAATAGTCGTACTCCCTTCAGCGGGAATCGGTTGTTCTTTCACACAGTCAAGAGGCAGGCTCGATCAGCGAGTCATTACGAAACGGAAGTGGAGTCATTCATGTCACCGGCAGAGATCCGTCAGGTCATCATCGACATTCTGGAAAAAATCGCACCCGATGAGGATCTGTCTTCCCTCAATGACGAAGTGGCTTTCCGGGAGCAGATGGAACTCGATTCCATGGACTTCCTCGATATCGTGATGGAACTGCGCAAGCTGTATCGGATCCAGATTCCCGAAGAAGATTATCATCACCTGGTGACCATGAAGTCGACCGTTGATTATCTGACCCCCCGGCTCAAGGATGCCTGATCCAGGATTGCTGGCTCCGGAAATCCCTCTTGTTCTGACTACTCTGGAACGGATTGCGTGCACTACGACACTCTCATTATTGGTGCAGGACTTTCAGGGCTGGCGGCGGGGATTCGACTGGCTTATTACGAACAGAACGTCTGCGTCCTCGAACGCCACACCACAATCGGGGGGCTGAATTCGTTCTATCGGTTAAGGGGGCGTAATCACGATGTCGGCCTGCATGCAGTCACCAATTATGCGCCACCTGGAACCAAACGGGGCCCGCTCAGTAAGCTCCTGAGACAGCTGCGGCTTTCCTGGGATGATTTCGCTCTGTGTGAACAGAATGGCTCCGCCGTGGCGTTTCCGGGAGTTCGTCTGAGATTCAGCAATGATTTTCAGCTGCTCCAGAGTGAAATCGAACAGGCATTCCCCGCTCAGCGGGAGAACTTCAGCCGCCTGCATCAATTCATTCTGGAGTTCAATGAGCTGGATTTGAGCCAGAAAGCGGTCTCGGCCCGAGAAACGGTGGCCGGTTTCATTACCGATCCCCTGCTCTGTGACATGATCTTTTGCCCGCTCATGTTTTACGGCAGTGCCCGGGCAGATGACATGGACCTGAACCAGTTCGTCGTCATGTATAAAAGCATCTTTCTGGAAGGCTTTGGACGACCGGAACGGGGTGTGCGACCAATTATGAAAGCGCTGGTCCGGCAGTACAAATCTCTCGGTGGAGAGCTGAAACTCAGGGCCGGTGTGAGTGAGATTGTCATCGAAAACGGCAAGGCAATTGGTGTTCGCCTGGATGATGGGACCGAGTTGACAGCAGACCGCATTCTCTCTTCTGCAGGAGCAGTCGAAACGGCCAGTTTGTGTGGTCAGCAGGTTTCAGCGGAACTGGCCTCACATCAACCGGGTGTGGTAACTTTCAACGAGATGATTGATGTTCTCGATATCGATCCTCAGGACCTGGGACACACCGAGACCATCATCTTTTTCAACCAGACCGAGCAGTTTCATTACTGTCAGCCGGAAGAACCTTGCGATTTGCGCAGCGGAATCATCTGCTCACCCAACAATTTCCAGTACGGAAATCGTCTGGAAGAAGGGATGATTCGCATTACCGCTCTGGCCAATCACAACTTCTGGCTCAGTCTGGATGATGAAGCCTATGTCCGGGAAAAACAGGCTTGGGCGGAACGGATCCGTGAAGCTGCTTTGCCTTATCTGCCTGATTACCGTCCCCACATTGTCGATACCGACACCTTCACCCCCAAAACGATCCGTCGTTTCACCGGGCATGTGAACGGGTGCGTGTACGGTGCTCCAGAGAAAAGGCTGGACGGCACTACAGACATCGCAAATCTGTATTTGTGCGGCACCGATCAGGGCTTTCTGGGAATTATCGGCTCCATGCTTTCCGGTATTACCATGGCGAATAATCATTGCATGGGAATCTAGTCAAGTGTCCACTTACGCTTTCCTTCAGGCTTGGCACTTTCCCAAGCTCTGACTGGATGACTTAAGCCTCCATTTCCCGGCTTTTCGAGCTGTTTGGTCAGTGAACTTTCAAGCGATTCACAACCTGCAACCGATATAATCGTTACGGTGGACAGGAAACCGTAACGGATAAACGGAATCTGCCGACGGCGCCAAGGAAGGATGTCGCATGAAAACTCGCCTGAAACTCTATACCGGAGAAGACGAATCCTCATTTGTTGAGGAGCCTCAGATCAAAATCCGGCTGGGCGAGATCTGTGATATTCTGGCAGATGCCTCCCGTTTCAGGCGGACCTGGCTTAATGATTTCGAAGATGACGAAATCCAGGTTTCTGCGGACCTGTATGAAGTGCTCTCTGCTTACTGGCAATTGCGACCAGGCGCCTGAATGCCATGCGATGGGCTGAGATGATGCCTGAATCGACCGTTCTCAAGCGAAAACGCCCTTTACAGGCTCTGGCAGGGCTGATGTTTCTGGGGGCCGGTTTTCTGGTTTTCCTGCTTTTGGGGTTGAGAGTCTGGGAGAATGTTTCCATTTCCCTGGCTGCCCGTCGGCATATGCAGCAGCTGATCACAATCGAGTCTGTCAACCATGACTGGTTTGGCAAGCGACCTTCAGTCCGGATCAGTCAGATCGAGAAAACAGACGCTTTAGCAGTCGTTACCGCTCACATCAGTGATCAATCCAGCGGATTCTCGGCAAAACTGCTGCTGAGTCATGACCCGCAGGAAGGCTGGCAGGTTACGGGAGTGCAGTCGATCCAGAGCGGCTTCAGAGAGATTTCACAGCCAGAGCCCAGACTGCAGGATGTGATCAGAA
>JAGQQT010000300.1 GCA_020426065.1 Planctomycetaceae bacterium
CTGTCATCATCCCAGTCCCAGTCTCTGCTCTCCAGACGACGGCCTCGAATTCCTGCGATAAACACAAACGCATCTGCGCCATCCAGCTTGAGGATTTCTTTTTCACCAAGGCGTGCTGCATCGGGCACAGGTTGATGCTCGACGATTTCGTAAAGCCTCCTGCGAAATTCATTTTCTCCCATGGCTGCATAGTGGCAGGCAAGTTCGCAAAGCTGATACACGTTGCGCTCGTCTGGCAGTCTCTGCAATTCTTCCAGCAAGGATGTACGGAATCGATTTTCACCACCCACTGTCTGAACAAGCTGCCACAACCATGAACCCCGAGTTTCTTCAACCTGCATGTCGTGCCGCTGGTCGTGCAGACAGGCATGAAGTAATGGCCCGTCGTCAAGCTTGCCTGAGCAGGCCCAAATCATGGCCCGGCCAAGGCCTTTCCGGAGAGCGTCAGCCTGTTCTTCCAGAGTGGGAGATTCAGGATGACAAGGATCTTGGAACTTCATCAGCTGGCTTTCCGGGGACTGGGGTTAACGCCGAAACACAAAAAACACCGCTCCGGCCAGGCAGCAGGCGGCCCAGAGGTAATCGAGTTTGATGGGTTGCTTCATGTAGAACACCGCAAACGGAATGAACACGCTGAGGGTGATCACTTCCTGCAGGATTTTCAGCTGGCCGAGGGTTAGAGTGGTGTAACCGATGCGATTGGCCGGAACCTGAATCAGGTATTCGAAGAAGGCAATTCCCCAGCTGACCAGCACCGCAATCAGCCACGGCTTGTGGTTGAGGTTTTTCAGATGAGCGTACCAGGCAAAAGTCATGAAGACATTGGAGAGAATCAGTAACACTACCACACGCATCAGGACCGACACGACCTGGACTCCCAAAAAAGTGAATGAGGAGGAATTCGAAATTGAGGAATAAAAAATAACCCTCGCTTCAGGTCATAACTGAAACGAGGGCTGTTTGTAGAAACAAATTCGGTTTGCTGCCAGAGAACGATTCGATTATTGCAGGGCAGAGAAATTGGTGGGCATCATCAGTTGGGATTGCACGCCCCCTTTTACCGTGAGCGGGCCACCGGCGTTTTCTTCAGAAGCCTTGCGGGCGGCCTGCCATTCAGGATCCTGGCCGAAGGCTTTGAAGCCAGCCTTGGAGGATTCGGCATCGCGATGTGAAATCAGATAGATGAGTGTATCTTCCGCTCCTTTCTGATCGGGCATCAGATGGAAATAGACCACGTTTTCCATGCCATGTTTCGCGAACAGTTTAATGGTGTGATCGCGGAAGCGGGCATCGAGATTCGAAAGATTCCCCGGAGTCGCCGTGTAGGTTCGCAGTTCATAGAGTCGCGCATCTCCTTCGTGAGACTTCCTGAGGTTGAGCGCAGGAGAGTAGTCGGTGGTGACCAGAAAGCTGGCTTCCACTTTCTGGACGAGCGGGCCGTTTTCGTGGGATTTGGCAAACGCCGCTTTCCAGTCCGGATCGTTCAGAAATGCTTTCCAGCTGGCTTCACGGGCATCCCGGGAAGGGTAGGAGAGGAAATAAATCAGCCGATCATTCCCTTCATCGGTGGGAGTGAAGTAGCCGATGTTGGTCATGCCGTGCTTCTCGAACAGCTTGCAGGTGTGATCGCGAAAACGGGTCAGCAGATCATTCAACTTGCCTTCGTGAGCGGTGTAGATCCGCATCTCGTAAACAGTTTCAGCCTGAATGGCCGTGGGCAGTGTCAGTGCCAGGCAGCAAACAGCGGCCAGCGGGAAAAGTCTGTTCATGTCTTTGGTTCCTCTGAGGGGGGAGGGGCAGGGACTTCAGGTTCCAGTTCCGCAACGGGCGATACGCGTTCAGTCGCGGTCGCACCCATTAAACGAGAATACCGGCCAAACGTTCCCCGTTCCAGCAGAACCAGATAACAGGGGACGAGAATCGGTCGGACGATGAATGTGTCGAGCAGCACGCCGAACGCCAGTGCGAAGCCGAGTTGCTGCATGCCAAGCAGAGACCCGGCCATCAGTGAGCAGAACGTTCCCGCCATGATGACACCACAGCTGGAGATGATACTTCCGGTGCGGACGAGGGCTCGCAGAATTCCTTTGACGGGACTGGATTGATGGCGTTCTTCATCGATCCGACTGACCAGAAAGATGTTGTAGTCTTCGCCAATGGCAATCAGAATCGTGAAAACAAACATCCGGACTTTCCAGTCGAGTCCGGCGAACTCGGTCGGGTCGAGGAACCAGAATACAACAGTTGTGAAGCCGAGAGTCACCAGGTAACTGAAGAAAACCGTTGCCAGCAGATAGACCGAGATGGCTGGTTTCCGCAGGATGAGGATGAGAATCAGGTAGACGCCCAGCATGACCAGTACATTCACCCGCACTTGATCCAGATCGGTAACCAGTTTCATGTCTCGTATGCTGGCGGTTGGGCCCAGGGCATAGACTTCGGTCTGGCCGGGCAGAAAGTCCGGAAGAATTCGCTGCAGTTCTTTAATCGTCGCATCGAGCTGTTCAATGCTGCCACTGCGGAAGGGATCCTGGCTGAACACGACATCAATCCGGGTGACGTGTTCTGCCAGTGGCAGTTTCTTGCCGACATACTGCTTCATGACACGAGCCCGAATGGCCGCTCTGCGCGCAGCAACCAGGCCGACACGAGTCAGGTCTGTTTTCTCCAGGGATTCCTGTTTGGCCAGTCCGCCCGGCGTCATGCCCAGTGGGTAGGCGGAGCTGAACAGGTCGATGATTCCCAGTTTCTCTCGCTCGGCAAACAGGGAGTCGCTCAACTTCTTGACCAGATCTACCTGATCCTGCTGCAGGAAATTGAGATCCTCGTTATGCAACAGAATGTTACATGGCCCGAGTCGTCCGGCAGCGAAATGATCCTGCACCGCCTTTGTACCGATGACGCTGCGGGAATTCTTCGGCAATTCCGAAAGCAGTCCGTAGCTGAGGTCGTTATAGAAGTAGACGGCGATCAGTGCGAAGGGGATCATCGCAAAGAAAAAGCTGAACCAGAGCGTTGCCGGACGATGGGAAATGGCTGCCGCGATACCATTCCAGATTTTGTCGTTCACCCGACTTTCGAGAAAACGATTCAGCAGAGAAGAGCGGGCGAGCCAGCCGGGAGATTTTCCGGGGATTTCCTGAGGAATATTGGGCCAGTAAGCCCAGCGTCCGCACAGTTTCAGAAGAGCGGGGGCGAGTGTCACGGAGGCAATCAGGGCAACAAACAGCCCCACGGAAATCCCGATCCCGGCCTGCTGGAACTTTCGGTGCTCAGTAAAAATCATCATCCCGATGCCAATGATGGAGGTCCCGGCAGATCCCACCAGAGGAAACAGGGTGTGGGAAACAGCATTGGCAATGGCATCAGAATATTTCTGCCCGGCTTCCAGTTCTTCCCGGCAGCGTGCGATCAGAAACAGACAGTAGTCAATCCCCGCTCCATAAGTGACAACCGTCACGTAAATATCGAGCGAATCAAACAGCCCGATCACATTCCAGCTGGCGAGTGTTGCCAGGATGGCAAGGGCAATTTTCAGAACGATGAAGACGGTCAGCAGCGGCAGGAGGGCCAGAATCGGCGCACGATAGATTACAACCAACATCAGGATCACCAGGATAATGGTGACCGATTCGGTTGCTTTGGCAGACAGGGCCGCTTCCACATTCATGTCCCGGCCAACAGTTGCGGTGCCGCTGATGGAAATATCCAGACCGGGAGGCATGATTCTCCGAAATTCTCGATCTTCAAAGATCAGATGTTCAATCTCGGCAATAATGGATCCATTGCGTGCATCCAGAAAATCATTGGGGAGTTCTACCAGCACCATCGAGGCTTTGCGATCATCACTGACAAGGAGTTGTCCCAGCAGGGTATCGGTGAAAGTCGAGACCTCTCCTGCGGAGACGTGTGCATCCTCCGCTCCTTCTGCTTTTGCTGAGAGCTCAGCGTGCTTTTCGAGGATCTGTTCCAGTCGAGGCTTCAGATCGTATTCGATAAAGTCGAAATCACTTTTCCGATCCCGGTCTTCTTCGCTGAACTGATCGGCGGAGGTCAACCCTTCATCGCGCGATGTCCGTCGCAAATTGACAATCACCAGGCTTCGTAGCAGATCTTTCTCAAAGGCCTTGCGGAAGAATGCCTCTGCCTGAAGCGATTGAGCATCGGAAGGGAGAAAATCAAATTCGCCGGGAGTGATATGATCACTAAAGCGAGGGGCCATTGTCATCGAAATCACAAAGGCCACACCCCACAGAATCAGCCATGCATGCCAGGTTTTTACGACAAGTTGACTGAAACGGGGCATACAGTTGGGTTCTGTCGGCTAAGCATCTGTTCGGTAAATCAGGTGAGAATCACGGGCAGGACAGGGTATATCATCCGGCCTAATGACTTGTGCAGTTTCGTCATCGGTCGGATTTGGGTCAACCAATGCCCGGAAAAACATTCCAGAATCAGGAGATTCGGCCTTTTGAGAGCAGGAAAGGCGACGAATTTCCGTCTTGAGATGCATTCAGACTTTGTGGGACCAGTTTTTAATGGCCACATTTCCTGTCTGACAGGGCTGGGAGAACGGGGTATCATGCACGGATAAACACATTGTTCGAGTGGAACCTTTAAGGGATTGCAACATGAAATGTTCACACTGCGAAGCGGATGCCCGAGCCATCTGTGTATTTTGTGGCCGAGCGGTCTGCACAGAGCATCGTAAAGCTCGTGTAAATCATACTGGCTTTGGCAAGAAATCCCGTGACAGCATTATTCAATGGCCAACCGACACCGCTCATCAGGTGGAGGATGCTACCTGGTGTGGAATCTGTGATCCCAAGCCGCTCAGCACGTTTTAGCAAAGGGAGATACTCATGTCCGGATCTGTAAGAATCGCGATAATCTGTGTAGGCCTGGCTGTCCTGGTGTTCCCCGGACTGAATCTGTCTGATCTCGATCAGGGGCAGCCAACCGTTCTGGCAAAGAATGCCATTACGATCTCCAGTTCAGACTTTCCTGAACAGGCCGCTTACCGGCATCAGATCAGGTTCCGGGTTGCTGAGGTGACCAGACTGGAAGAAACGGCCGAGTTCAATCTGATGAAACTGACCGTGGACCGTTTCTACGGGAAAATCTCGACCCAGGGTCTGGAACGGGCCCGGGAACATGAGACACAGCGAATGACGATTCTGTTCCCGGCAGCTAAAAGTGCCAATATCCAGGTCGGGGACATTATCAGTTATTCCGTGGGTGGATATCTTGCACTGAGTCAGTAAATCAGTGGAAGTAGCGGTCCGCTGATGATGACCAGAGAATTTGCTTTTACCCCATCTCAACGTGAGCAGGTAGAATACGAAATGTGCGGAGCATCTGGTTGATGAGTATTGCTGGTGGGGCTGGGTTGTTCGAGATGAAAATCGATGACCAGCGGCAGGTGATCGGATGCCGCTTTGGTTAACTTTCGTTTCACGAGTCGGGCTTCCCGAATGTTGATCGAGCCGCGTACAAACGCTTTG
>JAGQQT010000301.1 GCA_020426065.1 Planctomycetaceae bacterium
ACAATCGGGATCTGCAGGAAGACAAGATTCCTGTATTTGATGCCTATGATACCGTCAGGAGTTGCCTGGAGCTGGCAGCCGTGATTGTGGAAACCTCGGAATTGAATCGGGAGCGAATTGCGGGTCGACTGGAAGAGGGTTTTCTCGATGCAACCACGCTCATGGAATACCTGATCAAGAAAGGTGTCCCCATGCGGACGGGACACGAAACCGTGGGAACGCTGGTGGCATTGTGTGAGAAAGAAGGCAAGCGGCTGGCGGAGCTATCGCTGGAGCAGTTCCAGCAGGCCTGTGCCCAGATTGAACAGGATGTGTATGACATCCTGGGAGTAAAGAATGCAATCCAGGCTTTTGTCAGTGAAGGTTCTGGTGGTCCGGGGCCGGTCTCTGAGCAGGTCAAACTGTGGCGGGAGCGGATTGCTGCACGTCAGACGGAAAGCTGAACTGGTCGATGTCGAGTCGTAATATCCGTCTGCTGATCGCCTATGATGGTTCGCCTTATGCGGGCTGGCAGGTGCAACCGGATAAACCAACAGTCCAGCAGCAGATTGAACAGGCCATCGCAACCGTTACCCGGGAGCATTGCCGGCTCGCTTGTGCGGGACGGACCGATACCGGAGTGCATGCCATCGGCCAGGTGGCCAGTTTCCGCACGCACTCTTCCATCCCGATTGAACGCTTTCCGCTGGCCATCCAGTCCCAGTTGCCCGAGTCGATCATTATCCGGAGTGCGAAAGAGGTGCCGGAGGATTTTCATGCCGGGCACAGTTCCCTCTGGAAGCTGTATCGATATGTCATATTGAATGATCGCCATCCCCGACCGCATCTCAGAAACTTTGTCACCCGCGTGGGGGACAAACTCGATGTGTGTGCGATGGATGCGGCGGCTCAGCAATTGATCGGCAGGCATGATTTCCGCTCCTTCGAATCCCATTATCCGAACAAGGCCACCAGTGTGCGGACGGTGCATTACTGCCGGGTGAGAAGACAACCGGAGTGGACTGTTGTTCCGGGGCGTCAGCCGTTTTCTGAATCTGCGGCTGCAGAGCCGTTTGTCGTTCTCGATATTGCTGCCGACGGCTTTTTGTACAACATGGTCAGAGCGATCACAGGAACATTGCTGCAGGTCGGGATCGGAGCCTGGCAGCCAGAGCAGGTTGCTGAAATCGTTCAGGCTCAGGATCGAAAACTGGCCGGGCCAACTGCACTGCCCAATGGGCTCTACCTGATGCATGTCGAATACGAACGCCCCTTTTCTGTGGAGCAGGCGGAAAGCCTGTGAGCGTTCCGGCTGAAGATTCAGAGCAGGTTTGGTAAGCTGATTCGAACCTCTGGAACCCATTTCAGGAGAGTCTCGAAGATGCGGATGCCCTCTCTGCGATTGACTACATTTCTGGTCGCACCGTTTTTCCTACTGTTGAGTTTGTGGATCGGGACTTGCCGGGCCGAAGTCAAAACGGAGCAGTGTGATCTGCTGATTGTCGGGGCCACCGAATCCGGCTGGGCCGCTGCTATCCAGGCCGCCCGCATGGGTGTGAAGCGGATTGTGATTGTGCACGATGGAGTCTGGTTTGGTGGTCAGTACACCGAACAGGCCCTGGTTTGTGTTGACGAAAACAAGGGAATGGACAATGTCGGCTGGGGTGTCGACTGGCATCCGATGAAACGCAGCTTCCACCGCTCTGGCCTGTTCAAGGAGTTGATGGATCGCATTGAAGCTGTCAATCTTGAGCATTACGGCTCGGTCATGCCGGGGCTGCCGTTTCACGGGCCTTCCACCTTTCGGCCCGCTGAAGCAGAAGCCGTGTTTCGCGCGATGATCATGCCTTATGTAGATTCCGGACAGATTCAGCTGTACTGGAATCGGATCGCCGTGAAAGCCGATGTGAATCGTGATCTGCCTCGAAAACGGATTGAAGGGGTCTGGTTTGCGGCTCAGGAAGGAGCAGAACCAGACCTGCATATCGCTGCTCCCTGGACGATTGATGCTTCGGACTGGGGTGATGTGATTCAGGTCGCGGGAGTTGAGTGCGAAGCGGGGCCGGATCCCCCCTCCCGCTACGGTGAGCCCAGCGCGCCGACAGACTTTCCAGCGAACGAGATGAATCCGATAACCTGGGCAATGATTGTCGAAGAAGTGGAAGGAGCAGTGGCGATTCCCCGGCCCGAGAACTTTGATGATCGCAACTTTCCCCGGGCCACACACGTTTCCCGCGAGACCTTCAAGAATCTGCACTGGGATGTTCCCAATCCGGGGCAGGGTTCCATTCCGCACTGGCCTGCAGCGGGAGATGAAGCACGCCGGCAACTCACCGTTTATTCGGTGCGTCGGATTGTGGAAGGAGAGATCAGCAAAGATGGACGGACTTCGATTCTGCTCAATTACATGAATGGTCAGGATTATCCGCTTGAACGATTACCGCAACGGGTTGTTGAGGCTCTGGAGTTGACGGAGCCGGGGGCCTCCGGGAAGAACATCGCCCTGATGACTCGGGCCCAGCGGCAGATTGTCTTTGACGATGCCAAACAGCATTCACTGGGTGTGCTGTATCATCTGCAGAACTTTGTGCATGAGCGGGTAGAGGATCGTAAGAATTCCTTCCGCAATTTTGAATTGAGCCGGGAATTTGGAACTCCGGATCGACTTCCTCCCAAGCCTTACATCCGGGAATCGCTGCGGCTCAAGGCTCAATACATGATGCGGGAGCAGGATGGGCGGAATCGGGATGGAGAAACCAAGAATTCGGCTCGACCCCGCTTTGCTCATGTCATGTATCCGGATGGATTGTTTGCCTGGCAGTTTCATTATGACTTTCATCGGACCGGACGGACTTACCTTGAGGAGGAAGGAACTTCCGGACCCTGGATCGATTATCACAAGCCGAACCGTCACACCAGTTTCATCAGTGACCGATCCTTGTTCCCGCTGAGAAGTCTGGTTCCTGTGGCGACGGATGGTTTGATTGGATCTCAGGGGAATGTTGGTTTCAGCAGTATTGTCAGTGCGGCGATTCGACTGCATGATCAGCGTGTTCATCTGGGGCAGGCCGCCGGAGCCATTGCTGCGGTGGCATTGGAGACGGGCATTCCTCCTCACGAATTCGCTTACCGACAAAGTTGTCTGGAGCAGGTGCGGGAAGGTTTGTGCGGCGATTCCACAATCGGTTTGCCGCTGCTCATCTGGCCGTTCCGGGATCTCCCGGCAGAGCACACTGCCTTCGTCGCGATCAATCGTCTGGCTGCATTGGGTCTGCTTCCATTGGGAAGCCGGGATGTTGATTTCCATCCCGATGATCTTGCCGCAACCACCTGGCGAGCGGATGTGCTGCAGCGTTGTGGATTGAGTCATCTCGTCCTTCCCGCTGACCTCTCTCGGGGAGAATTGTGCCAGGCCTGCTGGAAACAGATTTCGCAGCGAGGTTTCCAGGAATTCGAACATCAGCGAAACAGTCCCACCGATGCGGATGGGGATGGAATTCCGGATCTGGACGATGCGTTGCTGTGGACACCCAATGATCCGATCACGTTTCAAATCGAAATTGTAAAGCAGCCACCCGCAAGCGATGGTGTGCCCAGTCTGAGCGATAACGATCTGCAACGATTCGATTTTGGCAGCTCATCCAGAAAGCTGTCAGAACGTTTTATGCGGGATGCCGGTCAGCCCTATCAGCAGCAGCGTGGATATGGCTGGTTGAATGACCTGAGTCGGAATATCAGGGTCCGGAACCAGATCTCCGGACCGGGGGATGATTTTGTCTTCACCCGCACCCAAGATACCTGGGAGGTGGATCTGGCCAATGGATCCTATCAGATCGTGCTTTGCGTGGGAGATGCTGGTCACGAACAGAATCAGCAGTCGGTCAACGTGGAGGGAGAGCAGATTATCGACCGAACATCCACGCTGGCTGGTATGTTCCTGGAATTGGAGACCACGGTGAAAGTCTCTGACGGCCGCCTGACAATCCAGATTGGCTCCGGAGAATCCGAATCCAACACCTGCCTCAACTGGTTGTTGATTCGGCCTGCACCATAAACACTTCAATCAACCGGAGCGTAGAAGTGCTCTCCACGGCGGGCCGCTTCGAGCGCTTCGGTGGTGTCGACAGGGATTCCCGGATCCTGCTGGGATTCCATCCAGCGGTCCAGCTCGGCGGAAAGTTCTTTCCGTTTCTGCTGGAGTGCGGCGTTCTCGATCTGGTTATCCATTTCATAGGGATCGGAGAGCGTGGAATAGAGTTGTTCGGCAGGTCGCAGCATATAGCGGGAGATCAACCCATAGGTGCGGGCATCCTGTTCGGAATGGAACATCCAGGTTCCCCAGTAAGGGTTGTTCAATTCACCCCGCCCCTGTCGGCCCATCAGGTGTTTTTCAATGTAGAGAGCACCGGGGGTCAGGTTGCGAATGTAACGATATTCTCCATCACTGACGGATCGGATGGGATAAGCCGGGCCCTCCGGAAGATTATTGTGAATGCCGTAAACATACTGGCGGTGTTTGTCGGTTGCTCCGGAAAGCACTTTGGCAAAGCTCGTTCCATCGACTCGGGAAACAGGTTCGCCGCCCGCCAGGTCGAGTAGAGTGGGCACGACATCCGCGTACTGCACGAGAGCATCGGTCCTTTTCCCGGCGGGAATTTTTCCAGGCCAGCGTGCCATCAGAGCGGTGTGGACGCCGGTGTTCCAGTTGGTCCACTTGCAACCGGGAAACTGGGAACCCTGCTCAGAGGTAAACAGAACCAGTGTGTTCTCCCGGAGTGAGAGCTGATCCACAAGGGAGAGGATTTCTCCGACCTGACCATCCATGTACGTGATCTCGGCCAGGTAACGGCCGAAGTCGGAGCGGGTCGCTGGCGTGTCGGCAATGTTCGGAGGAAGTTCAATCGATTGCGGAGGATACCTGGAGGCATCTCCCATCACCCAGGGAACATGAGGTTCCACCAGAGCGACCACCAGGCAGAAGGGAGATTGTTCACGAGACATGAATTCCCGAATCGCCGCAACATCATGCTGCTGTGTCGGATTCCGCACGCAGTTCGGATCAAAACCATCCAGGTTTTCAAAAGGAAAGACGGAATCCGGTTTGACATGCACTTTACCGCTGATGCCCACGCGGTATCCGAGAGGAGACAGGTGATGGGGCAGGCTTTTGATCCCCGGTCGGGAAGCGGAGTGGTTCCACGCCGATCCGTTGCCGAGCGGATATCGCCCCGTAAACAGTTCGGACCGGCAGGGCTGGCACATGGCCGAAGCCAGAAAAGCCCGATTAAAAACCAGCCCTTCCCCCGCGAATTCCTGCAGATGGGGAGTGACCGCATTTTTGCCACCGTAAATGGGCAAATCATTATAGGTGCAGTCATCCGCCATAATGATCAGAAAATTGGGACGCTCTGCTGCTGCGAAGGCGGATTGTGTTCCCCCCATCCAAAAAGCCAGCAGGCAGAATAAAAATCGTCTGATCATGAACTGGTTCCTGAATTCTGTCAGCGCAGA
>JAGQQT010000302.1 GCA_020426065.1 Planctomycetaceae bacterium
GCTGAATGAACTGGAAGAAGGGTTGAAACATCATTCGCTGATTCCCAGCGAAGAAGTGCGGGAGTATTACCGGCATCTGGTCACAATTGTGAAAGATGAATATACCGACCTGGTCAAAAACGAGGTCCAGCGGGCTATCGCCGCCGATGAAGAGGCCCTGACACGATTGTGCGCGAATTACATCGACAATGTAAAAGCCTACACGCAACGGGAACGGGTCAAGAACAAATTTACCGGACAGGATGAGGAGCCAGATGAACGGCTGATGCGTTCGATTGAAGAACGAATCGACATCGCAGAGCCCCGCAAGGATGATTTCCGTCGGGAGATTATGAATTACATCGGAGCACTGGCTCTGGATGGAAAAACCTTCGACTACAAAACAAATGAGCGTTTGCAGAAGGCGCTCGAAATGAAACTGTTCGAGGATCAGAAAGATACGATCAAACTGACCTCGCTGGTTTCGAAAGTTGTTGATGCCGATACGCAGGAGAAGATCGATATCGTCAAGTCGCGGCTGATCCGCAACTACGGCTACGACGATGAATCGGCAACTGATGTGCTGCAATACGTGGCCAGTATCTTCGCCCGGGGTGATGCCAAATCGAATACCTGAGCCGAATGATTGAGTGGAAAGGGCTGTCCAGACTTCGTGCGAGTGTAAATCATCATGACCCAGAACATTGATCGAGATCTGCGACGCTTCCGAGACATTGTGAAAGGGAATGTCCGGGAGAACCTGAAGAAGTACATCACCCAGGATGAGATGCTCGGGCGTCGCGGGCGGGAGACGGTCAGTATTCCGGTTTCGAACATTGATATCCCGCATTTCCGGCATGGCAAGAAAGGCTCGGGTGGGACAGGCTCGGGTGAAGGACAACCGGGCCAGTCACTTGGTCCGGGAGAGCCGGAAAATGGCCAGGGCGAAGCCGGGAATCAACCTGGACGGCACATCCGGGAAGTAGAGGTTTCACTCGATGAACTGGCCCAGATGCTGGGAGAGCAGTTGGAGTTGCCCCGGATTGTTCCCAAAGGGAGTGATGCACTCGAAAGCCAGAAAGATCGATACAACTCGATCAGTCAGGTCGGACCGGATTCGTTAAGACACTTCAAACGCACTTACAAGCGGGCGCTCAAGCGACAGATTGCCACCGGGAAATATGACCCCAGTCAGCCGATTGTTGTCCCGACGAAAGACGATACGGTTTACAAAAGCTGGACCACCATTCGGCAGCCGCAGGCCAACGCGGTCATTTTTTACATCATGGATGTCTCCGGTTCGATGGGGGATGAGCAGAAACAACTCGTCCGCACGACTGCCTTCTGGATCGATACGTGGCTGTCCTCTCAATACAAGGGTTTGCAGAAACGGTATGTCGTGCATGATGCGGTAGCCCATGAAGTGGACGAAGACACGTTTTATCGGGTGCGGGAAAGTGGTGGTACCAGAATTTCTTCCGCCTATGAACGGGTTCATCAGATCCTTCAGAATCATTATCCGGTTCAGGACTGGAACGTCTATTTGTTCCAGTTTTCGGATGGAGACAACTGGGGCGATGACAACGAGCTGTGTCTGAACTGGTTGAAAACATCACTACTGCCGATTGCCAATCTGTTCTGTTATGGCCAGGTGGAAAGTCAGTTTGGCTCCGGGGAATATGTGCGTGAGTTGAGTCCGCTGGAAGAGGAGCACGAAAACCTGGTGTTGTCACTGATTGACAATCGATCCGCAATTTATGAGTGCATTCGTGATTTTCTGGGAACGGGACGCTGAGAGGATCCCATGAAAATTCAAGTTCTGTTCAGATGGATTCCGCTTCGTTTTTATCCTGAATCTCAGGAGAAGCGATTATGAGTATCAGTACCTATCGTGCGTTGCCCCAGGAAATCCGCCAGATTCAGGCGAAGATGGAAGAAATTGCGGCTGGATACGGGCTCGATTTTTTTGAGACCATCTTTGAAATGCTCGACTATGAAGAGTTGAGCATGTTTGCCGCCTACGGCGGTTTCCCGGTTCGCTATCCGCACTGGCGGTTTGGTGCTGAATTCGATGAACTGATGAAGGGGTACACGTACGGGTTGCAGAAGATTTATGAAATGGTGATCAATACCGATCCCTGTTACGCGTATCTGCTCAACTGCAACTCACTGACTGATCAGAAACTGGTGATCGCTCACGTGTATGGTCACTGTGATTTCTTCAAGAACAATGCCTGGTTCTCGAAAACAAACCGCCGCATGCTTGATCAGATGGCTAATCATGCCGCTCGCATCAACCGTTACATCGACCGGTTTGGTCATGAAGCGGTCGAGGAGTTTATCGATGCCTGCCTTTCGGTCGATGATCTGATCGATCCCTACGCTCCTCACATGGGCAAACCGGGAGATAAGAAAACATCAACACTGGATGGGAAAAGCCAGGCAGAGCCCGTCGAAATCGACCGGCGGTTTGCCACCAAGGATTATCTGGATTCCTATGTCAATCCACCCGCGCTGATTGAACAGCAGCAACAGCGGGAGCGTGAGGCGCTGCAGCGTAAGCTTGCCAGTCATTCCTTTCCAGATCAGCCGCAGCGAGATGTGCTGCAGTTTGTCATCGAACATGGACAACTGCGGGACTGGCAGCGCGATGTACTGAGCATCATTCGTGATGAGGCGTACTATTTTGCTCCCCAGGGGCAAACCAAAATCATGAATGAAGGCTGGGCCAGCTACTGGCATTCCACCATCATGACCCGGCACGGTCTGACCGATGCCGAACTGATTGATTATGCCGAGCATCATTCCGGGACGATGGCCACCAGTCCCACCCGGCTGAATCCGTACAAGCTGGGGATCGAACTGTTTCGCGATATCGAGGAACGCTGGAATAAAGGCCGGTTTGGTTCGGAGTGGGAGTCCTGTGAGGACTTCGAAACCCGTCAGAACTGGGATACCGGAGCAGGCCGAGGACGGGAGAAAATCTTTGAAGTCCGACGAGTGCACAATGATATCACATTTATTGATACCTTTCTGACGGAAGATTTCTGCCGACAGCAGAAACTGTTTTCTTTTGCCTACAACCAGGAGCAGAAGAGTTATGAAATTGTTTCCCGGGAGTTTGCTGCCATCAAATCCCAACTGCTCCGCAGCCTGACCAATTTCGGCAGGCCGATTATTCGCGTGCAGGATGGCAATTATCAGAACCGGGGAGACCTCTATCTGGTCCATCAGTATGAGGGGGTGGAGTTAAAACTGGATGAAGCCCAGGACACCCTGCGAAATCTGCACAAACTCTGGGGGAGGTCTGTCTATCTGGAATCGGTTTTCGATGATCAGAAGACTCTGATTTCCTTTGACGGACACAGTCATCTGCGGGAAGTGCTGTCCGTGAATGATGATTCCTCCAGGACATTTATCATTACCAATTGAAGATTCGAACATGACACTGGCTCAGGAACTGGCACGGGAATTGAAGCAGCAGGCTCAAAATCAGGGAGCATTCCCTAGTATGATCCGGGTCGCTGCTGGTGCCGATTTCCTGACTGTTGAGCTGCAGTCCCTCGATCGGATTGGTTGTGAACTCAATCAGCTGACTCTGCATCTGGATGGAGCAAGCACATTAAATCCCCAGCAGTTGCAACTCTGGGCAGACAACCTGTCCCGGCGAATTACCTATCTGCTCGAACAGGTGGGGCCAGTGGAAATTGATCCGATTGCCGGTGCCGCCCTGATTCGCTCTCAAAAACCAACCACTCAGGGAATGACTGCCACCTATTACGAGTTCACGCTGTCCTGTCGAGCTCAGGGTGGTGTTGTCTTACAACGCTATGAAGTGGTGAAGGGGACTCCGGGACGAAACCTGGTCTCAATGCTGATGACACATGAGGTGCTCGTCAAACTGGTTGATGATCTGGTGGATACCTTTCCCGGCAGTCCTTGATCAGGGCTTCAGTTGTTGCAGCAGGCACCTTGCTTTTTGTTCGAGTGCCGCTGAGAGCTCCACGATCGTTTCTCCAGACTGCCAGACCGTGCAGATGGGATCACCGCATTGGATGAGTGTGCCCGGATGGGGGCAGTCGCTGAATTCAGGGATTACCCAGCTGGCAGAGAGAGGATCATCCGGCTGAATCCAGGGGGATTTCCATTTCCACTCCAGTGGAATCTGGAGATCACGGGGAGCATAGACAATTCGCTTTCCCAGCAGGGGACAGGATGGAGAAGGCAGAAGTTGAGATGGATCAGTCGATGGGTTGAGGATCGAATGTTGTAAGGCAAGTTCGATGACCTCCATGGCAGAGGTATAGCGGGGGTTGACTTCCAGCACCGTGACTTCTGGATTGCAGATAAAATCGCATCCCCAGACTCCTTTCATACCACATTGCCTGGTCAGCTCATTTCCGAGTTGCTGCAACGTCTGCCAGACAGAACCGGTGATCTCTGTGGTCATTCCCGGCAGGATCGGGCCGAGGCTTCCGGCGTAGAGAAAAGGTTGTTCAGGAACTTCCGGGCAACCGGCAATTCCCTGACAGACTCCGAACAGACTGGCATGATCGTTAGCAGAATAAAACTGAGCGGAGTAAATGGAGCCTGCCAGAAACTCCTGATCGAAGTGCGAAGAGGAATCGGGTAGTGTGCTCCCGTCTACCAGCTTCACCCCCAGGCCTCCTGTGGAGTGGAGTGGTTTCCGCAACCAGCGGTGTGAGGCCGTTGCCTGCTCAGCATTTTTTCGGAGTCCGGGTGTGCGAAATCCACTTTTTCCCAGAATCTGTTGTAGACGGACCGGATCCCGTAAGACTTGCAAACTCCGGACAGAACAGCCCAGGACTTCGAACCGGTTCTCGAGTTCCTGCCACTGTTCGGGGCGGTTTTCCCAGCCGCCGGTCGGCAACCAGAGGATTTCCTGTGACTGAGTTGACTGGGGATCGTTCTGCCGAGGAGGTAAATCCTGATCCTGGCACTCATCTTCGACCCTCGGCAGCCAGCCTGCTCGAATGACCGACCAGGCTGCCGCCCGCCCTGAAAAACCGCGAATCAGAATCGTTTTTACGGCAGACATCTGAGTTTTTTCAAAACAGGCCTGATTCAGCGAACCGGACTGAATTCTTAAGAGTTTGTGGTGATCGGATTAGACATATGTCGGAAACTTGACGGGATGAAACCGGGTTGCCAGTATAAGAGCGCGGATATCAAAACTCACACTGATCTGTGGAAGACTTGAGGAGAACAACATGGGGATGAGAATCGGAGAAGCACTGGTTGGCGAAGGTAATGAAGTCGCCCACATCGATCTGATTATTGGAGAAAAAGATGGCCCTGCCGGGATTGCTTTCGCCAACGCTCTGGCTCAGCAGTCAGCAGGACACAGCAATCTGCTGGCCGTGCTGGAACCAAACCTGGCTGTTAAACCATCGACTGTGATGATTACCAAGGTTACCATCAAAGGTGCCAAACAGGCCGTGCAGATGTTCGGTCCAGCCCAAT
>JAGQQT010000303.1 GCA_020426065.1 Planctomycetaceae bacterium
ATTGGAGGTCAGAACGATGGACTTCACAAGTGATCATGTTCGACGCAGGCGGCAGACCGATCCGGTCGGCTCCCAACAGTCTCTCGGTTTTGAGCCGGATCCGGATGTCGAAGCCAGGGCGCACCATCGCTTCAAGAGCGGGCATCCGTTGCTGCTCGCCCTCGTGATTCCTCTGCTCGCCGTAATGCTGTATGGGCTGTATGAGTACCGAGATATATTTTTCGCAGACCCGGCGATCGTAGATGGAGTCACTGGCAGGAACGAGGTTGCGAATTCTCTCCCTGTCGATCCGCTTCCTGATGAGGACCTGGCCTCTACTGAGTCGATAATGGATCAATCTCCTTCGCTGTCCGAGCCGAAAGATCCGTTCACGAGTTCACTCCCCCCAACTTCCGTCGTTGGAGTCACGACGCCGACCACGGTCGATGAAGCCGTGTTTGTGCAACTCCAGAAACTGGGAATCGCGCCAGCTAACCTCTGCTCTGACGCAGCATTCCTGCGACGGGCATTCCTCGCCACACTGGGTACCATTCCAACGGTTGATGAGGCGCGACAGTTCCTGGATGACGAGCATCCGGAGAAACGATCTCGATTGATCGACGAGCTACTCGAACGACCCGAATTTGCCGACTACGCTGCCATGAAGTGGTGTGACATTCTTCGGGTCAAAGCAGAATTTCCGATCAAGCTCTGGCCACAGGCGGCTCAGGCCTATCATCGCTGGATCCGTACGGCGATCGAACACAATATGCCGTACGACCAGTTTGTTTACGAGTTGCTGACATCATCTGGCAGCAACTTTCGCACGCCACAAGTCAACTTCTATCGAGCAGTGCAGGAAAAGGAACCTGCGGCGTTTTCTCAGGCAGTCGCGCTCGCCTTTCTGGGACAACGTGTCGAACACTGGGATCCGACGACGCTCAGCGATATGAACCAGTTCTTTTCTCAAATCGGTTTTAAGCCGACCGGAGAATGGAAAGAGGAAATCGTCTATTTCGATCTGAGCAAGTCTCTGGCGATTGCACCCGAATTTCATGTCGTCACGTTTCCGGACGGGCATTCGGTGTCGCTCGTTCCGGGAGAAGATCCCCGGCTCGTGTTTGCGGATTGGCTGACAAGCCATGAGAACGAGGCGTTCTCGAGGGCGATCGTCAATCGGGTCTGGTCGTGGATCTTCGGTCGCGGCATTGTGCATGAACCGGATGACATTCGGCTGGAGAATCCTCCAGTCAATCAACAGCTGCTGGATTTGCTAACGGAGGAATTCATCGCGTCCGGATTCGATTTCCGGCAGCTGTATCGACTCATTCTCCAGAGTGAAACGTTTCAACTCTCCTGCGTCGCGAACAGCGAGCATCCGGAGGCGATGCGGAACTTTGCATATTTTCCGACGCGACGCCTGGAGGCAGAGGTGTTGATTGACATCATTTGCAAAATCACGGGGACAACTGAGGTCTACTCCAGCATCATTCCGGAACCATTTACTTTCTTACCGGAGAATCAGCGAGCGGTTGCGTTGCCGGACGGTAGTATCACGAGCAGTTTCTTGGAGATGTTTGGTCGGCCAGCACGAGACACCGGGCTCGAATCGGAGCGGAATAACCAATTCTCCGCAGCACAGGCGCTGCATCTGCTGAACTCGAATCACATCCGGAAGAAGATTGAACACGGACCTGCAATCATCGAACTGATGTATGGAAACAGCTCGGAAAATATCTATCTCGCAGTACTTTCGCGTCGTCCGACCGATGACGAATACGACGATTCACTGTCGGTGAGCGTCTATGGACCGGACAAAAAACTGGTCTGGGCGTTGATCAATAGTGATGAATTTTTATTCCAACATTGAAACACCTTTGAGAGGGAGAGGAACAATGCCACCCAATTCATTTGAAATCTGTTCCAATCCATTCCTGTCTCGCCGACAACTCGTCCGGGCGGGAATGTTGAACACAGCGGGGATGCTCCTGGCTTCGAGTCTTCTCGCAGACGAGGATCTCCCCTCGCATAAGCAGCGCCCACAGGCCAAAGCGAAGGCGGTGATCCAAATCTGGCTTGCAGGAGGCCCGACGCACATCGATACGTTTGATCCCAAACCCGAAGCAGGTTCCGACTACACCGGGCCACTAAATGACACGTGTACTACCAATGTTGCCGGAATCCATCTCGGACAATTGCTGCCAGAATTGTCTCAAATTGCAGATAAGTATTCGCTCATTCGCAGCTTCACCCATGGTGTCAACGGTCACGAGACCGCTTCCTACCTGACCCAGACGGGACGGTTACCAGGACGACTCGTTTACCCGGCAGCTGGCGCCGTTGTGAATGCCTTCAAGGGGGTGGGGCAAGAACTGGATTACGACCAGAAGCAAAGCCTGATACCGCCGTATGTCGTCTTGACGCAGCCACAGGGGCGTTTTTCAGAGGCCGGATTCATGGGGGTTCGTTACAAGCCGTTTGCCACCGGGGGTGATCCGAATGACTCCCGATTTGCGGTCGAAGGGATTGTGTCTGCCGATTTGACCGATGACCAGCAGCGAGAACGTCGCAAGTTGTTGAACGGATTCAATCGGCTGGGGCAATCGTTGCCCGGTGATTCGAATCTGGAAATCGCGACGAAATCGCGAGAGCATGCCTACGACCTCATGTTGGGAGAGACGGGCAACGTCTTCAATCTCGGCCAGGAACCGAATGAGTTGCGGTTGAAGTATGGACGGACCAAGTTCGGGCAATCCTGTTTGGCGGCCCGTCGGCTGGTTGAGGCGGGGACGAAGTTTGTCACGATTAACTTTGACGGATGGGATACGCATAAGAATCATTTTCAATCGATGAGACGCTTGCTGCCCGATCTTGACCGGGGACTCGCGACCTTACTGAGCGACCTCTCCAATCGCGGGATGCTCGAAAGCACGATCGTGTGGTGCATCGGCGAATTCGGCAGGACACCGAAAGTCGCCCAGGAATCGCCATGGAATGGTGGACGCCACCATTTCGGACGTGTTTTCTCCAGCCTCGTCGCGGGCGGAGGATTCCAGGGGGGGCGGATTGTTGGTGAGTCCGATGATCGCGCTGAGAACGTCAAGGAGCGTCCCGTCTACCCTGGGGACATTATCGGCTCGATATATGAGTTAATCGGCATTGACCCAGAGATGAGCCTGCCGCATCCCCGTGGCGATTTTGTTCGCGCGACGCCCGGCGAAGACGAAGAGATGCAGTCGGGTGGACGGCTGACGGAACTGATATGAGGAGTTCTCCAATGATTGCGATCCGTCAAATACTTTTGTTCCTGGTCCCGTTCACTCTGTTGGGAACCCAGGGGCTCTACGCACAGAATGATCCTCATCTGGCCTATCTGTATCCGGCCGGCCTCATGCAGGGTGCGACGCGCGAGGTCGTCATTGGCGGGCAGCATCTTCAAAATGTCGACGATGTCCACATCGAAGGAACGGGGATTCAGGTTGAGATTCTCGGCTGGTATCGGCCGATGACACGCGGCGTGTTCAACAACCTGCGGATGAGACTGAACGAAACTGAGGAAATGTTAAGAGAACGTGGAGAACACCCGACGGCGGACGACATCGCAGAGGCGGCAGGCGTGACTGCGGATCAACTCCGCGAAATGGAGATCTTCCGGGAACGGGAGGCCGATCCACGTCGACAACCGAACGAACAGCTTGAAGAAGAGCTGACGATCCGACTGACGGTCTCCCGAACGGCAACACCCGGGAAGCGAGAGTTCCGCCTCTTGACCGAAACAGCCATGTCGAATCCGTTCTGGCTACATGTCGGTACGCTCTATGAACATGACGAAACCGAACCGAACCACGACAATCCCGAAAAGATCGAGGCTCCGCTTCCGATTCTGGTCAACGGACAAATCATGCCCGGTGATGAAGATCGTTTCTCATTTTATGCTTCAAAAGGGACGCGGCTCGTCATTAACGCGGGCGCTCGAGACGTCATCCCTTATCTGGCGGATGCCGTCCCTGGGTGGTTTCAAGCCATCCTGTTGCTGTCCGACTCTAACGGCAAAACGGTTGCCCATGCCGATTCCTTCTACTTCAGCCAGGATCCGGCGATTCTTTATGAGGTTCCGCAAGATGACTGGTACACCGTTTCGATTCGGGATTCACTTTATCGAGGTCGAGAAGATTTTGTGTATCGAATGACGATTGGTGAACTGCCGATCTTGACCAGCGTATTTCCACTGGGCTTTCAAGCGGGAGCGGAAACGACCGTGCAGTTTGATGGTTGGAATCTGGATGTAACCTCGGTCGACTTGAAAACACCGCTCCGCCGATTCAACCCGACCTATTGGGTTTCGCTTCCTCAACAGGTCGGGCCGCCGCTGCGGTTTCCCTTGCAAGTCGGAACATTGGCCGAGAGTGTCGAACAGGAACCGAACGATGACTTCTCGACACGTTCGATCGTGACTCGACGGGAGACCATTAACGGGCGAATCGATCACCCTGGGGATCACGATGTGTTTCGGCTCGAAACGGCTGGCCGGTTGATCATCGAAGTTGAAGCACGGCGGCATGGATCGCCGCTCGATTCCATGCTCACACTCGTTGATGAACATGGGGTCGTCGTCGATTCCAATGATGACTATGTCGATAAATCGCTGTCGCTGCTGACGCATCACGCCGACTCGCATCTCGAGGCCGCCGTGTCGAAGACGAAACCACTCTATCTCATCCTGACCGACGCTCAGGGGAAAGGGGGAGCCGATTTCGTCTACCGGCTTCACATTCGCTCGCCTGAGCCGGACTTCGAACTTCGCGTTGTTCCCGCAACGATCATTGCATCAGCAGGGGCGACAGTCCCTATTACTGCGTTTGCCCTGCGGAGAGATGGATTTCGAGGAGCGATCCAAGTCGCGCTCGATGATCCTCCAGACGGTTTTGAACTCCATGGCGGATCGATTCCGGCAGACGCCGAAAGCATGCAAATGACACTGCGAATTCCAGATACTCATCTGGGGGGGAGGATTCCCCTTTCGATGTCGGGAACTGGCCACACGCCTCGTGGTGGCTCCACGATGAAAAGGCCAGCCTTGCCTGCCGAGAATATGATGCAGGCATTCATCTGGTATCATTTAGTTCCCGTCGATGAGTGGAACATCATCGTGAACGAACGCAGGACGGCTCGACAGCCACCGCTCGAATTGGCGGAGTCCAAAGACCCGATCGCAATAGTTGGAGGACACGAACGTTTCATCCCCGCGAGACTGACCGCATCAAATGTTTCTGCTTCGGAGCTTCGAGTCGAACTCCTGTCCCCGCCACCGGGCATTTCTGCCGAAATCGTCACCGATGGTGGCGGGCATTCCGCTCTGAAGATCGTCGCGGAGAGCGGAACGGCGCCCGAGAGCTGGCAGGGAAATCTCCTCATGCGCTTGTCGCAGGAAAAAGTACGGGAACCAACTCCAACCGATTTGAATCCAGCCCCGCAG
>JAGQQT010000304.1 GCA_020426065.1 Planctomycetaceae bacterium
TTCTGCGAAATCAGTTTCGCCGCCTGATTCACCACCCGTCGCACGGGTGTATCCTTCACACCAATAATCGAGGCATTCGTAATCAACGCTCCCAGCCAGTGAAAAAAGTTCAGCAGCTCCGGGCCAGAAATCCCCGGGAAGAAGTATTTGTTCCCCCCCGA
Source organism: Planctomycetaceae bacterium (assembly GCA_020426065.1). Taxonomy (GTDB): domain Bacteria; phylum Planctomycetota; class Planctomycetia; order Planctomycetales; family Planctomycetaceae; genus Rubinisphaera. The sequence continues at coordinate 162 of JAGQQT010000304.1, forward strand.
AAACCCAACCACCTCGTGCGGAAACACAGGTCCCACTATCAGCAGCAGATCATAGTCCAGCACCTTCTTGTTGATCTTGACCGGAACTTCTTCGCTCATCAGCCCGCCCGAAATCTCCGCCGTCTCTTCCGGAGTCAGCATCCCCAGCAAGGCCAGTTTCTCGTCGTTGTCCCAGTCATGGTTGAACATCTGCAGCTGAAAGAACAACCTCTCCCGCTCTTCCGGAGAAATTCCCAGCACCTGACACATCTGCCGTTCAGACATCGGCGGATGGGTCCCCAGGGCAAAAATCACATCCAGTGCCTTCGCCCGCGGCTTGATCAACCGATGCAATTCATCGAACAGCAGCGGCATCGGTGCGGTCCGGGTCGCATCAGGCACAATCATCAACACTCGCTGATCATTCATCTCCTCCAGATCAACGTGGGTCTGCAGCCAGCTCCGCACTTCTTCTTCTGTCAGCGTCGACTTCACCGTTTCAGACTGCATCCCGATCCCCTCGTTTCCACCACCGGCCCGGTCGCTCTCGCAACACAAGAGTCTTCTCACCCCGGAGCATTGCCCATTTACGTGGTCCGATAACTTATCACCTTCCCCACCCGCCGGAAAGCAGCAGCAGCCGACTCCTGCCGCTTTTCCTTAAACCTTCTCCCGGAATACCTTTCCGGCTCCCATCAATCGCAGCTTCCTCCTGGTTGCGGTACAATATCCCCAACGGATTGTTCTCTCTCAATACACCCATGACTCCCCAAAAAACGCGAACGAGGTCCTTCTCATGACCACCTCCGCAGATTCTCCCTCCCGGAACGGACTTGTAGTCAGCAACCTGTTCAAAAGTTACGAATCCGCTGGCGCTTCCGTCTCCATTCTCAGAGATCTCAGCCTCCAGCTGAACCCCGGAGACGCCGCCAGCATTGTCGGACCTTCTGGCTGCGGAAAAAGCACGCTCCTTTATCTGATCAGTGGACTCGACCGCCCCGATGCCGGCCAGATCTCACTTTTCAACCACGATATCCTCGCCGCCTCGGAAATCGAACAGGCCAGTATCCGCAACAAACTCCTTGGATTCATCTTCCAGGACCACAATCTCATGCCGCACCTCAACGTCATTGAGAATGTCCTCCTCCCCTGCCTCGCAGGAAAGGGCGTCAACACCCAGAACAGGCAACTCGCGCAGCAACTCCTCGATCGCGTCGGATTGGCCGACCGCATCGAAGCCCTCCCCGCTCAACTTTCTGGCGGCGAACGCCAGCGGGTTGCCGTCTGCAGAGCACTCATCAATCAACCCCAGCTCGTCCTCGCCGATGAGCCCACCGGAAACCTCGATCCCGAAACAGCAGACGTCATCGGAAACCTGCTCCTCGAAATCAGCCAGGAACAGCAAACTACACTCATCTGTGTCACCCATTCCCTCGAACTCGCTGCCCGATTCCCCATCACGTTCGAACTTCAGCAGGGGCAACTCGTGAACACAAAACAGTCCACCGCCGCACATTGATCTTTCGCCCGCGGATAGAATTCAAGGTCTGAACCATGCAACGCTCGGAACTCATTCTCCGCTCGTTCTTTTATTACTGGAAAACCAACCTGGCACTTCTGCTCGGTGTCGCGGTTGGAACCGCCGTCATCTCCGGTGCCCTCATCGTGGGAGACTCTGTCCGCTACAGCCTCCAGCAGATGACCCTCGACCGGCTCGGCAATGTCGACTATGCCCTCACCGGCAGCCGCTTCTTCCGAGAGGAAATCGCCGCATCGCTCCAGCAGCAATTCAACCATCTCGAATCCCTCAGCCAGACCACCGTCGCTCCGGCCATTCTCCTCACCGCCTCACTGCAGGCCGAACAATCCGATCCCGAGAACACGGATGCCGAACCTGTCATCAGCACCGTCGGACAGGTCAACCTCGTCGGACTCGATTCCTCCCTCGCCAACCTGCTCGACAACAACCCGGTTCCCGTTCCTGAAGAAGACCACATCATCATCAGTCGACTTGTCGCCGACCAGCTCAACGTCACCGTCGGTTCCGAAATCTCCCTCTACGTCAACGTCCCTCAAACCATTCCCCAGGAATCACTGCTCGGCAAACGGGATATCGATGAACTCGTCATCGAACTTCCCCTCACCGTCCAGCACATCGCTGAAGCCGATTCCACCCTGGCCAGATTTTCTCTGCAACCGAATCAGCAGCTCCCGTTCAATGCCTGGATGAATCTCGCTCAACTGCAGATCGAACTCGATCTCAATGACCAGCCCGCTTCCCAGTCACAACCCACACCTAAGCCCGCCCGCATCAATTCCCTGTTCTTTCATCAACCCGCTACGAAAGACAGCCACCCCGGTTCCGCCGCTAAAGACACCGCCGACCAGCTCACCCAACTGCTCCAGAAACAGCTCTCGCTCGCGGACTTCCATCTCCATCTCCGCCCGCTCGAAAGCAAGTCCTACTTTGCGCTCGAATCCGAACGCATGATCCTCGAAAAGGCCTTCTCCGATCACGCACTTCACACCGCACAAACTCACCGCTGGCCCACTTCACCCGTTCTGGTCTACCTCGCCAATGAAATCCTGAACGCCAGCCAGCCCGATCACTTTTCCATGTACTCCATTGCTGCAGGTATCGAATTCCCCCAGTCACCACCCTTCGGACCATTTCTCGATCCGAGCGGCAAACCGATCCCCACTCCCCAACCCGGACAGGCCATCATCAATAGCTGGCTTGCTCAGGATCTCGCCATCCAGCCCGGTGATAAACTCAAACTCAAGTATCATGTCGTCGGCTCACGGGGCGAACTCCCGGAAGAAGAACTCGAATTCGATCTCGTACACATCACCCCCCTCGAAAACACTCTGGCCGATGACCCCGGCTTCACACCACTCGTCCCCGGCATCACAGATGCCCGCACCTTCGCCGACTGGGAACAGCCTTTCCCCATGCAGATCGAACGCATCACCGATCGCGACGATGAATACTGGGAAGGCTCCTCGCAAAAACCAGATGGCTACAAAGCCACTCCCAAACTGTTTGTCTCACTCGCCCAGGCCCGCAGCCTCTGGCAATCCCGCTATGGAGACACCACCTCTGTCCGTATCGCTCCCATCGATCTCCCTCTGGCGGAAGCCCAGCAGAAATTCACATCCGAATTCCTCGCTCAACTGCAGCCCACGCAAACTGGCATGGTCATCCTCCCCATCAAACAGCAGGGCCTCACCGCCGCTCAGGGAACACAGGATTTCAGCGGACTGTTCATCGGCTTCAGCTTTTTCGTAATCGCCGCCGCCACAGTCCTCATTGCCCTGTTGTTCCGACTCTCTCTCGAAAACCGGGCCGTTCAAACCGGACAACTCTCAGCCGTCGGCTTTCACGCCAGGCAGGTCCGTAACCTCCTCCTTTCAGAAGCACTCCTGATCCTTCTGATCGGAATCGCCCTGGGCATTCCCCTCGGAATCGCCTACGCCAAACTGATGATCTTCGGCCTGACCACCTGGTGGAAAGGAGCGATCGGCACTTCCTATCTCCAGCTCTCACTGGCTCCCGCCAGTCTTGCCATCGGAGCCCTCATTGCCTTTGCCGTTCCGCTCCCCGTTCTCTGGCTCAGCATCCGGAAACTCTTGAAAACTTCTCCCAAAGATCGCCTGCACGGCATCGCTTATACGGAATCCGCCTCGCATCGCGAACGCGTTTCCAAAAAATGGATTGCCATCATCACGCTCTCCCTGTCCATCCTCCTCACCCTCGGCTCACTCACCGGGATCACTCCCCAAACCGAGGCCTTCGGCGGATTCAACTGGCGCATTGTCAGTTTCTTTACCGGCGGATTTCTCTCCCTGATCGGATCTCTGCTGTTGTATGTTCTGTACCTGCGCCTCCAGACCCACGCTCCACTTTCTGGCAGCCACATTGCCGGAGCCATCTCTCTCGGTTTTCGAAACCCCGCCCGCCAGAAAAACCGCTCCACCATCACCGTGGTCCTGGTAGCCCTGGCAACCTTCGTCGTCATCGCCGTCGCTGCCGGAAGACAGAACCCCACCCGCATGACTCCCGAGCTCTCTTCCGGAAACGGAGGATTTTCCATCGTGGCCGAGTCCGCTCGACCGGTCCTGTTTGATCTCACCACTCCAGAGGGACAACAGCAACTCGGACTATTTTCCAAAGCGGACGCTCCACTCCAGCAACTGCTTGAGCAGGCCAAAATCTTTCGCTTCCGGGTCCGACCTGGAGAAAACGCCAGTTGCCTCAATCTCTACCAGACACGCCTCCCCACCATCCTCGGAGTGCCTCAGGAAATGATCGACCGTGGCGGCTTCGCCTTTGCCGACACCCCCGGAGAAAACCCCTGGAAACTCCTGCAACAGAAACTTCCTGATGACTCCGTTCCCGTCATGGGAGACATGAATACGCTCCAGTACAGCCTCCACAAACCGATCGGCAGCCAGATCGAACTCCCATCCGAACTTGGCATCAGCTCACAATTGCAGGTCGTCGGCTCCCTCGCAGGCAGCGTCTTCCAGGGCGTCCTGCTGATGTCCGAAGAGAATTTTCTCCAACTGTTTCCCAACATCTCCGGCTACAACTATTTCCTCATCGAAACACCACTCTCAACCGCTCCCGACCTCACCCGCCTCCTCGAAACCCGACTCGTCACGTTCGGCTTCGATGCGGAACCGGTCGGCAGACGCTTACAGAATTTCCTCGCCGTTCAGAACACGTATCTTTCCACCTTTCAGGCGCTCGGCGGACTCGGTCTTCTTCTCGGCACGCTCGGTCTCGGCACTGTCATGCTTCGCAATGTTCTCGAACGAAGCCGCGAACTCGCGCTCATGAGAGCGGTCGGCTTTACCCGCTCCATGCTCGCTTGGATGGTCCTCGCCGAAAACGCCAGCCTCCTGCTCATCGGTCTGTTTATCGGCACCATCACCGCTCTCTGGTCCATGCTCCCGCAAATCCTCAGCGCAGCGGGAGATGTCCCCTGGACTTCCGGAATCCTCCTCCTGCTGGCCGTCTTCATCACCGGCATGCTCGCCGCCTCCGCCGCCGTCTGGCAAGCCGTCCGCACCCCCATCCTTACCACCCTCCGCGGCTCATAAGCACAAACCCCGATCTCCCTTGGGGGAACCAGTTTTGTCCTTCTCCCTCGAGGGAGAAGGTGCCGCAGGCGGTTGAGGGGGGAACGCATAGCAAAACAAACAACCCTCCATTCAACCATTCAACTCAACCAACCGTTGGCAAAGAAGTTCCTTTCTGTGCAATCCTTTGCAAACCCAA
>JAGQQT010000305.1 GCA_020426065.1 Planctomycetaceae bacterium
GGCCTGAACTTGCTGAAACTCTACCTGGAAGAACCACCACCGCAGAACATCGTGGCGATTGAACAACGATTTCTGGTTCCCCTGCACAACAGCGAGGGGGAGTATCTGGAAACGCCGCTGCTTGCTTTTACCGACCTGATTACGAAGGAAGCTGATGTCCTCAAAGTCACGGAGTTCAAAACTTCAGGACGGTCTTACGGAGAATTCGAGGTCGAATCGTCCCTGCAGGCAACCTGCTACGTGAACGCAGTCATCGAGACAACGGGACAAATGCCAACGGTCGAGTATGCCGTGCTGGTGAAAACCAAGACACCGAAACTCCAACGACTGAAAACTGCCCGGGCCGAAGACGATCTCGGACGACTGGGCGATCTGATTGAGAACGTGGAACGAGCGGTTGCCAATGATATTTTCTATCCAGTCGAGACCCCGCTGAACTGTTCCACCTGTCCTTACCGAAGCCAGTGTCGTGAATGGAAACCGGCAGCAATAGACGTTCACAATGCGGTTGTAGGCAATCAACGGTTTGACCGCAGATTCTCAAAGCTTAACGGGTGTACCAAGTGATTACCTCATCATTCTCACGCATTGCCTTCTGTTCCCATCCATCGGACAGGAGCATCTCTTTCAACACTAATCCAAAGACAGGGCCAGCCAAATCCGGTCAACATTCCTCACAAAAATCGTCATAATGAGGCAAAATCTTGGCTCCTAGTTGACGACTCCAGACCGTATTGGCATCGCCAATCTCTGTCTCGATAGCATCGCGAATCTCAGCAATCAAGTGTGGTTGTTCAGCCTTTAATTTCTCAAAACACTCCTGGTGTGGTTCCATTCTGATCTCCTGAATACTTGAGCCTATTTAAGCAGCAGCATTTTCAAGAGTCTAGTCGGGTTTCACAAGTATTCCCGGCTCGAACCGGGTTACAATTTAATTGACGTAATGGAGCAATATGGTGCTGACAGAACTCGGCGGTAAAGGAGGCTGCCTTTGCGAACCAGCTCGCAAGGGAGAGTTACGCTGTCCATTGATCGTACGACCGACCAGCGAGGACGTGGTGACCGGGCACCTGTTCGGAGTGTTGAAGGCACTCAACTCACGCTGGTGGCTACCAGACCTGCTGAATCAGGCCCTGGGCGAGGAACGATTCCGGAGGCAGGTGTTTCGGAACCTTCGAATCGAACTCTGGGAAAAACAGCGACGATATCCCCGGCACCACTTGGAGTGGAAAGAGGGACAAACAGAAGTGGACGTCGTCATCACCTGGGAAAACCCCAAGACGACCGTTTTCATCGAGATGAAGTACGGTTCACAACTCTCGGCGACAACCATCCACAACAACGGTTCGACCGGGTTCCCTTCTGACCAACTGATCCGAAATGCTCGCGTGGGACTGCGGGAGAATGGCTGGTTTCAGGAAGATGTTCTTTTCTATGGGGAACGACGAGATTTTGTTTTAATCCTCCTCACACCAATGACGGGAAATCCCCTCGTACAAAAGTATCGAGACGCAAGCCAACTCAAGGATGCCATCCCAGACAGCGAACGGCTGAGCGATCTGCCCAAACTCCCATTTATCGGTGAACTCGGCTACCGCGATGTCGTCAGCATTCTGAAGCAACAGCGTCGGTGGTTCTCGAAACCGGAACGGACACTGATTGACGACCTGGAACGCTACCTGCAATTGAAAATCACCCAACTTGGAAAGGCCAATGGGCATGGTCATTGACTCACTGCAACTCCGGCAACAGAAGTTCGAGAACTGGGTGAGAACGGTCAGAGACCCCGCAATGGAATCATCGGAAGGACTCCGGCGATTGGAAGCCAAGAACCAGCGAGCCAGCGCGGAATATGAAGTCGCCAGAATCTCATCAGAATCGTGGGCGATAAGAATCAACCTGGCCTATCAATGTGGGGATTGCAGAGGCCATGCAGTCCCCTGGTCTACATTTTCCAGCAGAGAACTGTGCATTGACTTCTTCCTGAATCTGGCACGACGTCACTTTCAGCGACCACAACATCCCTTCATTTCAGACGCACAGCGATGTGCCCAGCAAGAGATGAATCGTCTGCTCAAGGATGGTCTATTTGGATTCAGTGAACCAGCTCCCTTTGTTCGGGTATGAAGTCCAGTATCAATCCATTTACCGAAAGGAACCACACGATGCCCAAGCAAAAGCAACAACCCGTCCATGAAATCCGTCTGGGAGCCGTCAAGGCCGCGATCTGGGAAAACGAGACTTCTGTGGGAATTCGACACAATGTCACGGTCAGCCGACTCTACAAGGAGGGCGACGATTGGCGGAACACAGACTCATTCGGTCGTGATGACCTGCCACTGGTCGCCAAGGTAGTCGATCAAGCTCATAGCTGGATTTTTGAGTCTGGAGCATCAGGCTGACCTTCCCCTGACAGAGTACACTGTCAGACTGGTAGGGATCCTATTGTGAAAGACTCAGCAGCATGGGCAAGAAAAAAGCATCACCAAGCAAACCACCAGGGCCGGAGGTTACAAGAAGACCGGATCGGGATCGACGCGTTCGGCAGAGCGAACGAATGGCACGAGTCCTCTCCGTGTTGAACCTGATCCAGTCACGAGGTCGATACAATGCAAAAGCTATCGCAGAGGAGTTAGAGGTTTCGGAACGGACGGTTTTTCGAGACCTGGAGGTTCTGGAGTTCAGCGGAGTGCCATGGTTCTTTGATGAACACGACCAATGTTACCGTGTCCGACCGGATTTCAGATTCCCAACTCTGACACTCACTGAGGAGGAGGCACTCGGTCAAGCACTGGCAACCACGCTCACAAAAGCTCCCGGTCTAAACGTCGGCAGTGGAGCAGAACCGACCACTCGCAAACTTGCAGCCACTTCCCCGGAAGAAATCAAAGAGATCCTGGCCGATACTGCAGAAATCATGCAGGTTTTCGATCTGAAGCTTGTTGACCACAGCAGAGCCGACACCACCATCAAAACTGTGCAGCTGGCTCTTCTGGAAGGGAAGCAACTGACCGGAATCTACCAGAGTCCGTACGAAGAGACCTCCGTGAAACTGGTGATCCATCCATACCGCCTCTGCCTCATTAAGCGAGCGTGGTACGTCATCGGTCATCTGGAAGGAGAAATAGAGGCGAAGACGCTGCGTGTGGCCAGATTCAAAACGCTGCGGATGCTCGATCAACTTGCTCAGGTTCCAGAGAACTTCGATCTTCGCCAGCATTTCGGGAATGCCTGGGCGGTTTATCGCGGAGAGACCAGGTACGACATCGAACTGCAATTCTCATCAGAAGCAGCACCAGTCGTGACAGAAACAGAGTGGCATCACACGCAACTGGTAAAAAAGCACCGTGATGGCACTATCACGATGACGTTCACTGTGGACGGACTCGAAGAAATCCTGCGATGGATTCTGACCTGGACGGGACAAGTGACGATCATCAAACCGGATGAACTCAGACGGAAGATGGTAGACGCTCTACATCAAGCCTCTTCGCTGAACAACTTCCGCTTGCTTGATTCCCCAAACACATACCACTCCATGGTCGACGACGTACTTTAATCTCACAGCTGCCCAAAGCTCCCCTACCGTTAGCCAAAGTCTAGTGGAATTCGGTCATATTGATTCCAGTCTGTGACGCTAGTGACTACATTCCAGCCGCACTTCTTTCTCAGTGCTTCGATCTTTTCTGGGTGCTTTGGCATCCCATCTGTAACTAAGAACCACTTTACACCCGATTCCCTCGCTTTTTCCACTTCTGTGTCATTTGGTGAGTAAATGGGAGGTCCCGCGTTCTGCCCTCGCCCTTTGTGATACTCGATCTTGTTAGACGACAAGCAGCAAATCACGCAGTCAACTGCACGATTCATGAAGAGATTTGTATTCTCAGCTACAGAACTCTCGTTTGCAAACAATGATGCAACCCCTTTTCGCTCATCATAATAGCACCCATCTGCACTAACAACGACAATTGGACAGAACCACTTTGGCTCTCTAACCGAAGCAAATCGATATGTGATTGTCCGCAGCTGTCCCTCCGGTATCAACAATCGACTGACCGGTGGGTTTGACTGCTCAGCCCACTCTGCCGCCAAGGCAACATTAATTGTCCAGAACAATTGCCGATAAGGCCCCTCAAGGTCGGAGAGTTCCTTCATAGCACGGCCTATATGAAGAACTGTTGATCCGCTACCGAGGAAAACATGTCTATCATCGACTCTTTTCAGAAACTGTGCAACAAGATTCCCGATGGCTTTCTTTTGTTCTACGTCTGCTTCTGGATCAAAAAAGCGATTTGCATATCGCTGTTGCGTGAATCCACCTTGAGTAATAATCTCCGCATTCTCACCGCTTCCAATAATTGTTACTGGATATCCCAATGACCTAAGGACCGCGTGAACGCAACGAGACGCAATAGACCAGTCTGAAGACAGTGTCTTTTCATTAATCTCCCGTGTCGCCCCTTCAGTCAGTATTTCTTGCTTTACGTGTTTGTTGAACTCACTTCGCCGTACTCGCCCTGTTTCCTTTAGAGTTTTAGTGATCCAGTCGCAGTTCTGCGGTAGCAAGTCCTTCTTTCGTCTAGCATTCTCCGAGCCGTCCTGCGAGTTACTTTGCTTTGATGTGCTCATGGATATGGTCCTTGTGTTCTTGGTAACGAAACTACGGTTTACTGGGGGGCAAGTCCACATATCCTTCCAATACACGTAGGAAGAACTCTTCCCGTTGGGGTGGCGACCAGAATCGCAGACACCTGAGTGATTGCCCTGGAGCAGAATATTCCGGGGCAATCAGGGTAGAGCTATGGGGAGACTTGAGCAGAATGAATGACTCCTTCTTGTCTCGCATTTCGTGGATTGTTTCCGAATCAACGTAACGCACGGCCAGAGAAACATTTGCTCCTCTTTCCTCCCCAAACCGAAAGAGCTGCTGTTGCCTGAAGATGATTTCCTGCGTTTCAGGTGAACCACTCTCGGACGCGTACTTTTGATCCACTAGCATGCACCAGTTTAAAGAAATCCCTTCCGCGACAAGTTTCTTTAACATCGTGATGATCCGTCCATCTGGCCCCAGATTGCGTCGCAGCCAAATTATCTCCGTAGAAAGCCCCGTTATTGCGTCGCCTGGAACCAATGTTTCCAATGCGACGAGCAGGCTTCGAATGATTTGTTCGCGACCTCCAGACACTTCATACACTGAAGTGTTCGCTTGAATCGATTCGTCGTGCACTTGCTGCAGACGTTGGTACAGCAATGCCTTGAAGATAGGAGGGACTGTTGTGCCTGATGATGCAGTCAGAATGTCTTTCCACAAAGGCGTCATCGCAATGTCCAGTTCTTGGTTGGCCAGAAACCCTTTAAGGCCTCCCATCCACCGATACTGCCGCATGAGCGACAGGATCTCGCGTGCAGGCAGTCGCTCCAACGGCTTTGGCCGTAGGCACATCATG
>JAGQQT010000306.1 GCA_020426065.1 Planctomycetaceae bacterium
AGTGATTGCCGGTTCGTTTGCTGCACATGGTCTGGAAGGTCGTTTTGAAGAGTTGTACAGGGACCTTCCCCCCAAACTGGTGGCCGGTAAGCCGGTTCCCGCTGCCCAGAAATATCTCAACGATTTTCGTACCGGTGCAGATTACCAGTTCTGGCATGCACTGGGCATCCTGCTGGTCGCGAGTTTACTGCGCGATCGAAACAGCCGCTGGCTGGAATGGTCCGCCCGATTGATGACCATTGGCATTGTATTGTTCAGCGGATTGCTCTACCTGCTGACTCTGCTGGCAATGCCGAAGTTCGGCATGATTGCTCCTATTGGTGGCACGGCGATGATTCTGGGCTGGCTCTGCCTGGCAATTGGTCTTTGCCCCTGCAGGAAAACTGCCGCTGAGTGAACTGGCAGTATCGGCGTCTTCCGCAAACGGAGCGTCCCCGACACCCCGTGCTATGTGCAATGCCAACAGGCTGAGAATTTAAGAGGCGTCCTTTTTCCGGTCCGAGGCGCGGACGGTGGCATTGCTTCCCAGGATCGGGAATCGGCTTTTGAGAAACTTTGGTCGCGGAACCTGCCAGCCAGTCTGGGCAGTTGCTGGTGCAGAGGATCCCGCTGCGGACTCGGTTGTTACGGGCAGATTCAGTTCCAGTTTCAGACGTTGCAGCCACTCGAGATCCCAGCGGTTTTCACTGGTCTCTTCATCGAGCGTCTGCATCGTTTCCTCAATGTCATCATGCCAGTATTGGTAGACACTGTATTCTTCCCGCATTTTCAACTGATGCTGCATCAGTTCGGTCCAGCGGGTCACCAGTCCCAGGCAACGGTCTTCCACGTGCAGTTTTTCCGGGCCGACTCCCAGCGGGATTCCGGTTCCGTCGAGACTTTCATGATGTTGACGGACCAGTCGAACAACGCTGGCCGGTAAACCGGGAATCCCACCGGCCAGGGCGGCCCCCCATTCGGTGTGATGTCCACGCTGCGAGATCAGTTTGGAAAGCTTCGGATGCCAGAACGCTACATCCTTGATCAGGGCGGCTTGCAGAATGAGGGCTGGATCACAGTTCCAGACGGGTTTTCTGGTCATCTGGCTGGCCAGAAATGTGACCTGCAGAGCACTGGCCAATGGCAATCGCTGAATTGTTCTTAACTGTGTCATTTCCAGTTCAGCCACCATGCTGGACAGGCAGAACCAGTCCTTCAAAGCAATAGTGCGATCCGCCGCCGCATGCGTGATCTGCTGCTGCAGAGCATGCAGGGCTGATTTTTCTACCGCAGCGCCCCGCGCCAGATCAGTCAGCAGTGTGTTGGCCGAGTGCGTGATCTCATATACGACATGGTAAGTGGACCGCAGGACTTCGATCTGCTCCATCAGGATATCGAGAGCCTGATGCAGATGAGCAGCGGCAAGAAAAACTTCAATCCGTTGCCAGGCCACATGTTGATCAGGAATCATTTCCCGGCGCAGCCGGATCAGATCCAGGGCATGTTTCTGCAAACGATTCTGCTGCTCGGATATCGCCGCGAGCGGCAAACCTTCGCGGGCAAAATGGGCCAGGCGTTTCAGGAAGACCTGCTCCCGCTCCTGGGGAGTCTGACGAATGCGGGGCTCACGAACTTTACAGCCACTATCTCGCTGCAGGTGAACCTCAAGGTAGATCTTCCAGCGTTCCAGAGAATCGAGCGGGGCAGGCAGTCCGGCTGTCGCATTGGCGACTTTGCGCTGATCGCTCATGGGTTAATTCCTTTTTCCCTCGCGTACCCCAACTCTGCGCGCAGAATGCGCCCTCCCTGAGAAGTTTATCGGCGTTTGAAGGGAGAGAACGAAATTGAATTTGCCGATCTGGGACCGGTTTGAAAAAGCAGAGGGAAAGGACTCACATCAGAAATGAGACTGGTTCTCATTTCTCCCTATCTTTTTTCAGGAAACAATTTCAAGACTGGACCGATCAGAGAAAGCAGGCAAAATGTAGCAATCAGAGTGAATAACCGTGTCAGTCAGATCCAGAGAACCGCAGGGGGAATGCAGCACGGTTGCCGGAATGCCGATAACTCGCGGTAATTCTTCCTGTTTTTCCCCAGATTCGGTTGCCTTGCGATCTGAAACAGGGGGATCCTGTTCCACCGGACAATTCCCCGGGGACGGGAAAACAGCATCGGGCAGGCAGACAGTTTTCAAAACCAGGGTTGAGGTTGGACATGGCTACTGATTTTCGCCGTAAAGAAATCCTTCCAGACATCACTGAACAAATCGTGACCAGCTATCATGAACTGGGCACGATCAATCATCTGGGTCATTGTCCCCTTCCCAGCTATTCGGAAGTGATTGCGATTCTGACCGATCTCTCCGAAATCCTTTATCCGGGATATCGTCGCCGCCAGAATCTGCATTTCGGGAATGTGACTTATCATGTCGGGGATCTGCTCGATACCCTGCATGATCGGCTGACTCAGCAGATTGCCCGGGCACTGCGTCATGAACTGACCACCCAGACCCAGGTGACCTGTGAGTCCTACGTGGAGCGCGATTTCGAATCAGATGCCCAGGTAATCACGATTGAATTCCTGAGAACGATTCCGGAACTGAGATCCAAACTGGCCAAGGATGTACAGGCTGCCTACGATGGCGATCCTGCTGCGGGAAGTCTGGATGAGATCATTTTCTCTTATCCCGGTCTCGAAGCGATCACGAATCATCGCATCGCTCACGAATTGTATCGCCGCAAGGTGCCATTCATTCCCCGGATGATTTCCGAGTACTCTCATTCCCGAACGGGGATTGATATTCACCCCGGAGCAACGATTGGCCATTCCTTCTTCATCGATCACGGGACCGGTGTTGTGATTGGAGAAACCTGCGAGATTCATCCCTACGTGAAAATCTATCAGGGGGTCACACTGGGAGCACTCAGTTTCCCCAAGGATGGAGAGGGGAACATCATCCGTGGCTCCAAGCGTCACCCCACGATTGGCGAAGGGGTCGTGATTTATGCCAATGCGACCATTCTGGGAGGCGATACGGTTGTGGGAGCTCATTCGGTCATCGGAGCGAGTGTCTCATTGACCAAGAGCATTCCCCCCAACACGATTGTGACCATCGAGAAGCCTTCCCTCAAATTCCGGGAAGCGTCCTGAAAAGGGCAAAGGTCTGGAGCAATTCGAGCTTCCAACGAAAACCTGCGTTGAGGCTCACTGCATTCGCACCTGCAATTCATCTGGTACGAAATGAGGTTCCAGATGACTGTCCCTGAATTCCTTTACATAACGAACCCGTTGTCTTCACTCTCCCACCGGGAGTGTGAAAGGTTACACAATCATTATTTGTTAGCTGTTGAAATGTCACAAGAACGGCTGTGGCCTCTGAATTCACGCCGTTTATGCCTCTGAATGGATTTCCAGCCAGGGCGAGAACTCGTAGTTCGTCAGGTCATGGGAATGATGCGGGCCAGAAGCTGGCCGGGCAGCATCATCAGGGCAGCGGCAATCGCCAGGCTGAGTGTTCCGGGGCCGCCGTGCGCGATGATCACGACCGCTTCCAGCATCGGAATGGCCAGCAGCATCGCTTTGATGGTTCCCTGAACGGCATCAGGTTCTCTGGTTCTCAGGGCGGGCATCGCTTTCCGCAGAATCTGAAAAGCAATCAGAAACAGCATCACGGCGACGATCCGGATCGCGTCTTGTGACGAGCGGAAAGAGGCCAGCATCCCCCACCCAATCATCGCCAGCAAACAACAGCCAAGCCCTGTACGCAGTCGCTGACGGGAACTGACGGTCTGTTCGCTGAATGCGAAAATGGTCACTCCAATCACATACAACGTGATCAACCCGGCACAGCAGATAACGGGAACGGCAAACAGCGCTGACACCTCGCCAGCGGCACTGGCTCCGAGCAGCAGATTGTTTCCCCGACACAGTCCCATCAACAGTGGGCCAATAACGGTTTTCTTGCCACCGGCATCATAAGCCAGAATTGTCCCTGCCAGCACAATCGAAACGGCCAGGCTGACCGTTCCACCCAGGCCCGCAAATCCAATTCCCGCCAGCATCAGCAGGCTGGCCAGCTTCCAGCCGGTTGCCAGAGAAATTTCACCCTGAGGAATCGGCCGATTCGCCCGCTCTCGACGATCATCTTCGACATCGAAACAGTCATTCAAAACCATGCCCGATAGATACAGGCAGGCAGATGACAGCAGCAGCCAGATCAGCTGGCTCAACTCCGCTGCGGCGAACACCAGCGCAAACCCGGCCAGAACATCTGGAAAGGTCGTGAAAACTGCCGGGAGCCGCAGCAGCCGCAGCAAAGGCCCGAATCGCATGAGGCGTGTCCGTCAAAACGGCATCAGTGAGAACCACAACCTCCGCTCCCCATCTGATTGGAGCGGGCCAGAGCATCTTCGGCTTCCATAATCATGCCGCAACGCTGGGCAATGACGGAAAGCTGAGCGTGGGAGAAGGGATCGTTCGGCTCCAGTTCTACCACTTTTTTGGCATGAGCGAGCGCCTGCTGGGGATTTCCCAGCTTCTGCAGGTGCACGGCCAGAGCGGTGTGAGCCAGGACATATCCGGGGTCCTGTTCCAGAATTTCCTGCAGTTTGGCAACGGCACCGGGAAGGTCTCCCTGATTTTTCAAGGCCGTGGCGGCATCGTACAGGGCATTCAGATCAGACATGATTTTACCTCAAAGGGTCTTTGAATTCGCATCAGCTCGCCGAATTGGCTAGGCTGCATTGTATCCGCAGACCTTGTGGAAACCAAACCGGCGATGGAGAAAACATACCGTTCGATCCGCAGCGTCTTCAAGTTTGTCCCCACCTAAGGATGTCACTATGACTTCGTCCCCACCCGTGCTGATGAAACTCATCTGTGTCTGTTGCCTGCTGCTGAGCATTCCGGCAGGTCAAGTACTGGCTGAACCGCCCCAGGAGACCCCCATGATACGGATCGGAATTATCGGTCTGGATACCTCGCATGCCACGCACTTCACTCGCACCCTGAACAGCGACACCCCGCTTCCGGAATTCAAAGGTTGCCGCATTGTGGCCGCCTATCCACAGGGAAGCCTTGATATTGAATCGAGCAAAAGCCGAATCCCCGGTTACACCGAGGAAGTGAAAAAATTCGGAGTCGAGATTGTCGATTCGATTGATGACCTGCTTACCAAAGTTGATGCGGTTCTGCTGGAAACCAATGATGGCCGCCCCCACTGGAAGCAGGTATTGCCTGTGCTGCGGGCGGGCAAGCCGGTGTTTGTCGACAAACCGGTTGCCGGATCCCTGCGGGATGCCGTGGCGATTTATGAAGCAGCCCGCATTCTGAATGTGCCTCTGTTTTCCTCCTCATCACTTCGCTACATGGTGGGAGCCCAGGAAATTGTCGCCGGAGCAGTGGGAGATGTCGAAGCCTGTGATGCATTCAGCCCCTGCCCGCTCGAA
>JAGQQT010000307.1 GCA_020426065.1 Planctomycetaceae bacterium
TGGCTCCGCAAGCTGGTTGAAGGTTTGCAGGACCAGCACATTGGACTGGTTACCGGAAACCGCTGGTACGTTCCCAGCTCACCGAAACTGGGAACCCTCAGCTGCTACTTCTGGAATATCTTCGCCATCCCGATGATGAATGCCGTTGAAATTCCGTGGGGCGGGAGTATTGCCCTGCGGGCAGAAGACATGCGGCCTGGAACACTACGCGATCACCTCGCTCACGCCTTTGGTGAAGACAGCACGCTGGCCACCTACTTCCGTTCCCACAACCAGCATGTCCGCTTCCTGCCCGATCTGATAGTCCTCAATCATGACGACTGCGGCCTGATGCAGCTTTATAATTTTGTGGTCCGGCAGTACCTCACCGTCCGCATGAACAATCCCCGCTGGCCGCGCGTGGTTCTTTACAACATGTTTCTCGGGCTGCTGATGACCATCTGCCTGCCTGTGGCCTGGATGTTTCCGGAATTCGCTTCTCCGATTTATGTTGGTTACCCCATTCTGACCTGTTCCCTGATTATGCTGGCGATCCACACGCAGAACCTGGTCCGAGAGCGGGTCCGCACGAACTCAAACAAATCTATCTTCTGGGTCACACCAGCCCGCTTTGCCATGTTCCTGGTTGCCATCCCTGTCATGGCCATACTCAACATCATGGCGACGATCCAGTCCTTCTTCACTAGGGAACACGTCTGGCGCGGCCTCCGTTACCGCTTCGGCCAGAACCCCCGCGTGCTGATCGTTTCAGAAAATACGGAACGTCCGCGACTGGGCAGCGTGGTCGCTCCACTTGCGGAAGTAACCGAATAGTTGCTCACATCCAGATGAAAGTTGTCTACTGAAGTGGACAATCACTTTTGAAGCGATGCGTTGCTTCGTCAGATTTATCCCTGCTGCAGGCGGGCGGCAGTGAGCGTGTTTTTCAGCAGGTTGGCGATGGTCATTGGTCCCACACCGCCCGGAACCGGGGTGATGGCGGACGCGACCTGGCTGGCGGAAGCAAATTCCACATCGCCGCACAGTCCGTCTTCGGTCCGATTGATTCCGACATCGATTACGATCGCGCCCGGTTTGATCTGGTTTCCGGTCACAAAGTTCGGACGGCCAATCGCGGCAATTAGGACATCGGCCTGGCGCGTGATTTCGGTAAGGTTTCGCGTGCGGCTGTGGCAGATCGTGACAGTGGCATCGACCCCTTTCTGAATCAGCAGCAGCCCCATCGGTTTCCCCACGATTTCACTGCGTCCGATCACGACCGCATGCTTGCCAGCCAGATTTGGTTCCACAGAGGCAATCAGTTGCATGCAACCAGCCGGAGTACAGGGCAAGAACCGGGGACGGCCCTGCACCAGCAGGCCCACGTTTTCCGGGTGAAATGCATCCACATCCTTATGGGGTGGAATGGCATCGAGAACAGCCTGCTCATCGATCTGCCTGGGGAGCGGAAGCTGGACGAGGATCCCCTGCACTCCCGCATCCGCTTTGAGACGGGCAATGTGATCGAGCAGTTCCGCCTGAGTTGTTTCCGCGGAGAGCCGGATCAAGGTGCTCTTCATCCCGACCGCTTCGCAGGCTTTCTGCTTGTTTCGCACATACACCTGGCTGGCAGGATCTTCTCCCACGAGAATGACCACCAGATGAGGAGCGACTCCTCCGGCGGCGACAAATTCGGAGACTTCGGTGGCGATCTGACTTTTCAGTTCAGCGGAAATCCGTTTGCCATCAATGAGCGTTGCAGAGGTCATCCGTTCCTGGCGCTTTCCGTTCAAATGTTGATTATCGCAAGGCAACTGTAGCGGCGATCAGCACGATCGGCAGATAAAACAGCGAACAGAACAACAGTTGGCGAGCGGTGAATCGGGATTCCTCTCGGGCAAACCGAATCGTGTAGCCCAGGTAAACCAGACCGCTCAAACCGGCGATTGCGGCGTAGGTCAGTCCAGCGGATTCCATCAGCACAGGTCCCAGGCTGACAATCAGCAGGGCCACCGCATAACAGATGGCAATCAAACCCGTCAGATGCGGGCGGGGCAACTGACCAGGCAGCATGTGGAGTCCGGCAGCCGCGTACTGTTCCCGATACAACCAGGCAATTGCCAGAAAGTGTGGAAACTGCCACAGGAACATGATGGCGAATAACCAGAGAGCCTCCATGGAAAGTGTGTTGGAGGCCGCGGCAAATCCAAGGACTGGTGGCATGGCACCGGGGATGGCACCAATCGTGGTGCAGAAGGAAGAGTATCGCTTGAGTGGAGTGTAGAGGCAGACATACATCACAAGTGTGCTGAGAGTAAGGATGGCGGTCAGCGGATTGACGAACAGCCAGAGCTGAAAAAATCCAATCACGCCACAAGCTGTGCCGCAGGCGATCGCTTCGAAAGGCAGCACCCGCCCAGCCGGGATGGGACGATTCTGCGTGCGAGGCATCAGCAGGTCAGTCCGCTTTTCAATCACCTGGTTGAACATGCTGGAGGCTGCGGCGATCAGGCCGATCCCCATCAGCGAATTGAGCAGCAGGATTCCATTCTCAGTCGATCCCCCGCCTACTACAAAACCCATCACGACGGTTGCCAGAACCATCACCGAGATGCGGAGCTTGGAAAGTTCCACGTAGTCTGTCAGCCTGGTTCGCCAGCTGGAGGTGAACGGCAGCGAAACAGTTTCCCGGCAGGCCGGGTCCACAATGGGAGATGGATTCACGAGTCTGGATTCCAAATAAACAGGGCTCAAATAACGTGAAAATTGATTAAACAGTCTGGGTGCTGGATCGGGTCAACTGTTCCACACGACAACTGCGTGCCAGCAGCACACCCGCTGTTCCCACAACCAGCACACCTGTCACCATGTGAGCGGTGCGGGAAACAACTTGGGCGGTCGATTCCGCGACCGCGACAATTCCGAGTGATGACACACCAAATTTGGCCGCGTAGGTCAAAAGTCCAATCACAACCTGGCAGGTCAGCAATCCGATCAGCATCAGGGCGGACGAACTCAACCAGTCGATTTTCGTCCGCACGATGGAAATCACCACAATTCCAAACACCAGCAGTGAGAGTAATCCTAATCCGAGATGCTCGGAAATGGGAGCCCGCACGCCAATTGCCGGATGACGAATCAAGCCACCCAGAGCGTACTGGACGATCAGGTAGATAAACAGAACCGTTGCCATCCAGCGAACCCGCTTGGCCTGTTTGACAGACTGAGCTGTAGGTGGATTCTGCCAGCGTGGCGAAGCAGCACTCGCGGTGGCGGCCATCAATGCGAAGACAATGGAAGCAAACAGCCCATGCAGCATCGCCAGTGAAGGGAGCCGCTCCAGCACCCGAAATCCTCCCAGAATTCCCTGGGCAATGACAGCCAGGAGAACTGTTGTGGACAGGATGACGAGCAGACGGGAAGGCTTTTTCACCCAGCACAGAACCGTCAGCACAATGGCGACCACACCAATCAGGGCTCCTCCCAGACGATGCCCATGCTCCAGGAATTTGTCGTAGGACTCCCGATTGGTCCCGATATCCGTCAGCAATGCCAGCCAGGGATAGCCGAACATCGAATACTGATCCGAGCCGGGCCAGTTTGGAAAAGCCAGACCTGCATTCGCGGTCGTCGTCATTGCTCCGAAAAAGATGGGCAATAACGCCAAAGCCGTTGTGGCACAGGCACAACGGTAAATCCACGCATCAGATCCAGAGGGGGAGGACGTCATCAAACAGTCCGTCAGGAGAAAGTCGTACTGCAACCTGCCTCGCCATCGCAAAACTCGCGGCAGCGCTCGGAATCAGTTCCGCAGGCGGTCATGGCTGTTTTTGGGGTATTGTCCAATTGCGGGGCGGAAACTCAACCCGCGTTCCCACTGCGAATTCCCCTTTGCGACAATGTGACGCGGCCAGAGGCTCATTTTCCAATACAGAATCGGCTGAAAACGATGTCCAAAAGATCATCTGTGTGGACCTGGCCGAGAATCAGCCCCAATTCCCGCAGTGTTCCCCGCAATTCTTCGGCAATCAATTCATCGCCGGAACCCTGAGCAGCCAGATCGCAGGCGGCCTGCAGATGTTGGGCGGCCCGGTCGAGAGAATCCCGACAGCGGGCGGCAGAACTGGCCAGCAACTCCTGCCGTCCCGCTCGCGCTTCGCGGGCGAGCCGGCCAATTTCACTTTTCAGTCGCTCCAGTCCCTCCCTGGAGCGGGCACTGACCGGAAACACATTTTCCGGCAGGTCAGACGGAGTGGCGAGCCGATCAGATTTGGTCTGCACACAGAGGCAGGAAATTCCGGTCCGCTCCAGCAGTTCCCGATACTGCTCGTTCCGGAGCGCCTCCTCCGGGTCCGGCTGGCATTCCTCGCACCACAGGACAAGATCAGCCTGCTCGGTCTGTTCGTGGCGGGACTGCTGAGCCAGAGCGGAGATCCCGCTCTGATCGACCTCCCAGCCAGCAGTGTCAATCAATTGAATCGACAGCCCCTGATCCTCCATCATGGCCGAGACATAATCGGTGGTAGTGCCGCGCTGGTCGGAGACGATTGCCTGTTTGCCGGTGAGCAGATTAAACAGGGTACTTTTCCCGGCGTTCGGCAATCCGGCCAAAACCACATGGAAGGCGGATCGATGAATCATCCGTCGGCGGGCCTGCTGAGCCAGTTCGTGCATCGCCTCCCGCATCCCCAGTAATCTCTGCAGAAACGCGCCACGCTCGACAAAGTCGATGTCCTCATCAACGAAGTCCAGGCCCGCTTCCAGATCCGCCAGGTCGGAAAGTAATTGATCCCGCATCGTTCGCATCTGCCGGGAAATTCCTCCGGCCAGTTGTGTAAGGGCTCGCTCCAGTTCCTGCTGGGATTTCGCATCGATCACGCCGATCACCGCTTCGGCCTGCAGCAAGGTCATCTTTCCGGCCAGGACTGCACGCAGCGTAAACTCACCCGGTCCTGCCGGGCGAACTTCCCCCTGACACAATTCATTCAGCAGAGCTTCCAGAACTGGTTGCGATCCCACAGTGTGAATTTCTGCCGAGGGTTGGCCGGTATAACTTTGCTTTGTCGGCCAGACGAGCAGGGCGATTGGCAAAGGAGCGGCCAGTTCACCAAACGGAATCTCACAGCTGTAACATTGCGGAAGCTGGGGATCGATTTCGGTAGGTGGCTGGGCGGTTTGCAGAAATGATTTGAGCACCGCCAGCACATCGGGACCGGACAGGCGCAGAATTCCCCGCTCGCCACGGCCTGGAGCGGAGGCGATCGCCACAATCGTGGAATTCAGATCCAGTTCGGTTGCCGAATACATTGCCTGAATCCGAATCCGTTTGAAATCTGGTACCTGGATGAGATGGGGAAGTCTACCCTTCCACACATGGACATTCTCTGATGCCCGCAAATCCTCATTCGCGTTCTGAACGCGGAAGCGGTTATAATCGAACCGATCA
>JAGQQT010000308.1 GCA_020426065.1 Planctomycetaceae bacterium
ATCAATAAAGATTCATTTCTCGAAACGATCATATCGGGCCGTCAGTGGGAATGCTACAATTCGCCCCTCGTGTTCGGGGTGAAGGAGATGATCAGCCCCGAATCCAAACTGGACTGTGAATGACTGGAGAGAAGCTGATGGCTGGCTCGGCAATTGGAATGATTCCCGCTCGACTGGAGTCGAGCAGGCTGCCGCGAAAACTGGTACTGACTGAAACCGGCAAGCCTCTCATTCAACATACCTGGGAAGCGGCAAGGCAAGCCCAGTCCCTTTCGGAACTGTATATCGCGACCGACAGCGAAGAAATCGCTGAAACCTGTCGTAGATTTGGAGCCCAGGTCTGCATGACCGGACCTTGTGCAAATGGGACAGAGCGACTCGCAAAGGCCATGACGCTCCAGAATCTGAGCGCAGAACTGGTGGTCAACATCCAGGGAGATGAGCCGGAAATTGATCCGAATCAGATCGATCAGGTCGTGCAACTTCTTGAACAGCGTCCCGATTGTGAAATGGCCACACTTGCCAATCCGATCCGATCTGTGGAGCAGGTGCTCAATCCTTCCTGTGTGAAAGTCGTTTGTGCGTCAGATGGGCTGGCACTGTATTTCAGCAGGTCGCCGATACCATATTCCCGAGACCGTACGGTCGAGCAGATTTTCGCCGACATCAGGCCGGGGCAAAGTCCTCCCTGGATGCAGCACATCGGGCTGTATGCGTATCGAGCCGCGTTTCTGCAGGCGTTTGTCGCCATGCCACCCGGCAAACTGGAGCAGCTTGAGCAGCTTGAACAACTCCGGGCGCTGCAGGCAGGGGCCAGGATCGTCGTGTTGCCAGTTTCCTCTTATGGAAGTGGAATTGATACTCCGGCAGACTATGCGGCATTTGTTACCCGTTATGCTGCGAAGCATCAGGCTTGAATGGCTGTTTACACCGGTTGATTTTCAGCAGCCGAACTCAGCACAAGACAGCATGTTTTGTTCGAGGTCGAGAAGTTGCTGTTTGAGCTGAATACCACGGGGAGCGGTGAATCCGGTCAGCATGCCTCCCGCTCCCACAACCCGATGGCAGGGAACAATCAGGGGCAGGGGGTTGCGTGAGAGGGCTCCACCAACCGCCCTGGCAGCCTGCGGTCGACCACAGGCAGCGGCAATTTCACCGTACGTTTTCAGCTCACCGACCGGGATCTGGCGTACCTTTTTCAAGACCTGCTGCTGAAATTGTGTCAGAGGAGCCAACTGAATCTGCAGGTCGAGAAACAGATCCGGTTCCCCTTCCAGGAATGCGGTAATCCGCTCGCGGATTTTTTGCAGTTCAGCAGAGTCTGATGAGGCTAGTCCTGTTTCCTCCGAACGTCTCCTTAATTCCTGCCAGACCAGATCCGGCGATTCGCAGCCGATCACGAGATGGTGTAATCGTGATGAGCGACTGAGAAGGCCACACCAGCCGATGGTCGTGTCAAATACAAGTGCTTCGGAGGGAACGGTCATACCGATTGCTTCCTTATTCACGCCCTTGAGAAAAACCACCACTTTGACCGAACTGCGGGCCGGGGATATGATACCTGCCGAATGGCATTGTCGTTTTTGGGCCTGGACAATGCAACTTCACAGGAATTCTGCTGAAATGTCGGGGCAGGGCAGATCCCCTCTCAGGTTTAGAAACGGATCCGAAACATGTCATCTCTCTACGGTATCCTGTGTGATGATTTTTTCATCAACATGAATCTGAACACGGAGATGACACTCCCTTCGGAACGGGATACGGTGCTGAACTTTTTTGAACGGATCCAGAAAACCTATCCTTCCATGCGGAATTTTTATTCTCGTGAGAATGGGGATTTCATCCTGGAAGAGGACAAGGACCAGGAGACTCACCGCTGGATTTCGATTGAGCAGCGACGGATCTGCAGTGGTTGCGTCAATCCTCCTTCGATTCAGTGGGCTCTGGATCAACATTTGACCGTGCTGCAACTCGTGCCATACATGCTCTCCGTCAGCCCGCTCGATTGTGAAGCCCTCGATTATATGGTCGGCTTCGACTTTGCGTATCGGGGAAATCATGATGGACTGGTGGCCGAGGTGTTTGGAGGTGGCCCGCTGGCCAGTGCACTGAAAGAGATCCCCGAAGCGGTTCCTCTCAACTTTGAACCTTCGATGACGGTGGCGCTGGATGAATCCTGCCGGCGTCAGGCGCGATTAATGGTCGAAACCCGGACCAGCGCCTACCAGGTTCGGCGACGCGATTTCCAGGAGGAGCCGATCAGTATTTACTTCACGCTTCGCCAGTATGGCAGCCTGCCACCCGATACAACCTATGAGCAGACGCTGTCGGAACTGCAGGAAGTGAGCGAAGAGATTCTCCAGCAGTATGTCCTGGAGGGAGTCGTCCGCCCGCTCGCCCAGGCGATTTCCACGCAGTAATCGCATTTCGCGTTCCCAGCCCAGTGTTTTCGCTACTTGAGTGCTGGAATTCAGCGGATATCGCGCCTCCCAAACCGGCAGGTTTGGGGGAGAACCATTCTGGGAGGGTCGGTATGTGGAAACCATTTCAGAGGTCCACTATGATCCGGTCTGACGGGATGGCTCCGGAAGGGGGCTTCCCCGGTTCTGTCAATGCAGCGCTCATCTCATTGGTGACAGATTTACTGTCCGGTGAATGAACGATTTATCCCACGCAGGAAATACCGAGCGATGAAGATTCATGAGTATCAGGGCAAGGAGTTGTTTCGCGGTTTTGGTGTCCCGGTTCCCCGCGGAATCGTTGCCAAAACACCAGAGGACGCCGCGAAAGCCTACCAGGAACTGGGAAGTTCGCTGGCGGTAGTGAAATCCCAGATCCATGCCGGAGGCCGGGGAAAAGGAACTTTCAAAGAGCATCCCCAACAGCATGGTGTGGTGCTGGTTCGCTCTGCCGAAGAGGCCGCCGATAACGCCAAGCGGATGCTCGGCCAGACACTGGTTACCATTCAAACAGGGCCGGAAGGCAAGCAGGTCAACACCCTGTTTGTGGAAGAAGGACTGGATATCGCCCGTGAGCTTTACCTGGGAATCGTGATCGACCGGGAAACACATTGCCCGGTGCTGATCATGTCTTCGGAAGGGGGAATGGAAATTGAAGTGGTGGCTGAGAAATCTCCAGAGAAAATTCTCCGGGAGCATTTCGAAGCCGATCTCGGCCTGATGCCCTATCAGGCCCGTAATATGGCATTTGCTCTGGGCTTGGAAGGTCCGGCAATCCGCTCCGCTGAAAAGTTTCTGCCAGCCATTTGCCGCTTTTTTGTCGACAGCGACTGCAGCATGGCCGAAATCAACCCGCTGATCGTCACCGGGAATGGAGAACTGGTCGCACTCGATGCGAAAGTCACCTTTGACGACAATGCCATGTTCCGCCACAAGAAGTTTTCGGAACTGCGGGATCTGACCGAAGAAGAACCCGCTGAAGTGAGTGCTCAGGAAGCAGGACTCAGCTACGTGAAACTGGATGGCAACATTGGCTGCCTGGTGAACGGAGCCGGGCTGGCTATGAGCACCATGGACCTGATCAAACTGCATGGTGGCGAGCCAGCCAACTTTCTCGATGTCGGTGGTGGAGCCAGTGTGGAAGCTGTGACCGAAGCATTCCGAATCATTCTGGCCGATCAGAATGTGAAAGCCGTGCTGGTTAACATCTTTGGCGGCATCATGAAGTGTGATGTCATCGTGGAAGCCCTGCTGACAGCTTATGACAAGGTCGGTTTCCATGTTCCACTGGTCGTGCGTCTCGAAGGGACGAACGTCGAGCTGGCTCGCAAGATGCTGGAGGATTCCGGCAAGCCGATCATCACCGCCAAGGATTTGACGGATGCGGCTCAAAAAGTTGTGGCAACCTTGAAATAGTTTTTTCATCAGTCGGCAGAGCCAGATTCAGGGAGACAATCGCTATGAAAAGACATCTGACCATGATGTTGATGTTCGTTGCACTGTTTTCCACCTGCGCACAGGGAGCGGAGAAGCCAAATATCCTGTTCCTGTTTGCTGATGACTGGGGGAAATACGCGGGAGTCTATCGCGAGATCGAAGGTTCGGATGGACTCAATGCCGTTGTGCAGACTCCGGCAATTGATCAGGTGGCAGCGGAAGGAGTCACGTTCACGAACGCGTTTGTGAATGCTCCCAGTTGTACGCCCTGCCGCAGTTCGCTGTTGTCCGGACAGTATTTTTTCCGCTGCGGGCGGGGAGCCATTCTTTCCGGAGCGGTGTGGGATTCCAGCATCCCAACCTATCCGCTCCTGCTGCAGCGGGACGGGTACCACATCGGGTACACCTATAAAGTATGGGGGCCGGGAACGCCGGCCAATGCCGGTTATGGCGGAGCACCCAACGGATATCATCAGGCAGGAAGCTCCTTTAACGGATTCAGTCAGCGGGCTACAAAACTGGTTTCCGAGGGGAAATCTGTGGAGGATGCCAAGCAGATTCTGCTGGATGAAGTCCGCAAAAACTTTCAGTCCTTTCTGGACCAGTCTGAAAAAGGGGCTCCATTCTGTTACTGGTTTGGCCCGACCAACGTTCATCGGAAGTGGATTGCCGGATCTGGCAAGAAATTGTGGGGGATTGATCCGGATACACTCTCTGCCTACATGCCCCCATTTCTGCCGAATGTCCCTGTAGTTCGAGAAGACCTGGCTGATTATCTCGGAGAGACCGCTGCATTTGATGCCTCTGTTGGCGTCTTGCTGGAAGAGTTGAAGAGCAGGGGGGCCAGTGAGAACACGCTCGTTGTGATCAGTGGAGATCATGGTGCTCCGGGATTTCCGCGTGGGAAATGTAACCTGTACGATTTCGGGACGAACGTCTCCCTCGTCGCCCGCTGGCCGGGAAAAATTCCCGCTGGACGCGTCGTGACCGACTTTACAACCTTGATGGATCTGGCACCGACCTTTCTGGATGCCGCTGGAGCAGAGATTCCTGATGTCATGACCGGACGCAGTCTGCTACCCGTGATGACCAGTCAAGAAGAAGGACGGATCGATCCGCAGCGGGACCATGTGATTACTGGTCGCGAACGGCACGTGGCTTCGGCCAGAGAAGGGTTTCTTCCCTATCCACAGCGGGCGCTTCGGACTGACAAATATCTGTATATCATCAACTTTGCTCCCGATCGTTATCCGATGGGAGATCCCGGCGGAGTGACGGTGGAATCCGCTCCCAGTCAGGATGAGTTGACCAATGAAACATTCGTCGCCTTCGCAGATCTGGATGCCAGTCCAACCAAGGCCTGGCTGGTCGAACATCGTCATGAAGAGCAGTGGCAGAGTTTTTACGACTGGGCCTTCTCGAAAAGGCCACGTGAAGAACTGTATGTGCTCGCGTCCGATCCGCATCAGATGCAGAACCGGGCCGAAGATCCGGCTCTGGCCGAAGTCA
>JAGQQT010000309.1 GCA_020426065.1 Planctomycetaceae bacterium
CATCACTCAGCCGCTCGACCAGTTGTTGATCCGACTCCTTCCACAGGTTGAGATTCTGTGGACGAACTTCTCCATAACGAATTCTATAAAGCCGACCATCTGTTCGATCCCAGATTTCGGGAGTGCGGTGATGGCAGGTCTGGAGATCGTGCCAGTCAGAGGTGTAAAGAGCTCCATCCGGCCCCACCATAATTCCCACACCAATCTGCTTGTGGTCGCGGGAGAGAGAGAAGTCCGGTCGATGCATGCCCACAAAACCGGAACCATCGCGAATCAGAGTTTCCCGGACTACACGATGACCATGCAGGTTGTGGAAAAACAGGTCGCCCCGATATTCGGGCGGAAAGACATCGGCATTGTAAATTGCCAGACCGCAATGAGCGTGCCCTCCGCCAACCATGGAAGTGTCGTTCGGAGAAGGACGTCGGGCGGTGTAATTATCACCCCAGAAGGCATGGTCACGAATGTTGCCGGCGTAATGTGCGTGGTCGGCAATGGTTTTGATGTCATCATAGGTGTAGGGATTGAAATGCTGACCAGCCTGACGCTGATAACGGGCACCCTGCTGGATGTGATACAGATGCGGAATCACACAGGCAGTATTGAACCAGTTTCCCTGGTCATCGTAATCCACTCCCCACGGATTACTTGTCCCGTGAGCGTACACTTCAAACCTATGATTAGTCGGGTGATAGCGCCACACGGCTGCGTTCAGCGGAATCCGATCTGCATCAGGAGTGCCAGGTTTTCCCACTCGGGAGTGAGTAAACACACCATGGCAACCATACAGCCAGCCATCCGGTCCCCAGGTAAAACTGTTGAGTGTTTCGTGCGTATCCTGATGTCCCCAGCCATCCAGCAGGATCTGCGGTTCCGCATCCGGAATGTCATCCTGATTGGCATCGGGAATGAACATGAAATAAGGAGCCGCTCCCACCCAGACGCCGCCAAATCCGATCTCGATTCCGCTGACCAGATTCAGACCTTCCTGAAATACTTTGCGTGATTCAAAGGTTCCATTGGCATCTTCATCGGCAAAAATCAGAATTCGGTCACGACCCTGTCCAGGAGGAGCCGGAATCGGGTAGGTATGACCTTCCACAACCCATATCCGTCCCCGGGCATCGAAGCACATCGCGATTGGCTGGGTCAACTCTGGTTCACCAGCAATCAGGTCCACATGGAAGCCTTCCGGGACCAGCATCTGAGCGGCTGCTTCCTGGGGAGTGGAGTCATTTAAGTAGGTGGATTGATCCCGTCCTTCGGCAACTCGCCATCTCTGAGGACGCAGAGCATCTGCGGCGGCATCCTGCAGATGCACATCCAGCCCATGCTTGCTGCAGGAAACAATATCGGGCCGACCATCTTTGTTGAGATCTTTGACCAGCACATCCACGCCGACTCCAGAATTCCGATCCACCAGGTGCGGAACAAATTCAACGCCTTCCTCGGTTCTCTGACATTGGAACCAGTACAGGACTGGTTCCTGCAGGCCGCCAATATCTTTCCCGTTATGGGCATACCAGCGTTTTCCGGTGACCAGATCTTTCAAGCCGTCACCATCCATGTCTTCCAGTTTCAAAGCATGTAACTGGCTGAACGCAACTCCATAATCATTTTCAATTGACGACATCCCCATGATGTCGTGACGCTCGAACCGATCAATGCTGATCTGCTCAAACCAGGCCAGTCCGTAACCATGAGCATTGAGTGAGGTGACGATATCCGCATCACCGTCCCCATCGAAATCCGAGACCTGTATCTGGGCTCCGCCGCCACCATATGCTTCCAGAGCCCACTGCCGTTGAGTCCACTGATTCCCCTCGGCAACGTTGGCGGGTTGTTCCCACCAGTAGGTTTTGTCAAGGATGTCCAGTTTGCCATCGCTGTTCACATCCCCCACGCCCATGCCATGAGCAAACCGACCGCCACACGTTCCCGGCTTGGAAATGGGATGCCAGGTCCAGGGCGCGGTTGGGTCGGAGGTGGCCGCGTAATAACCATATTGCGATTCCCTGCCACAGACGATTTCCGGCAGCCCACCGGGGATAAGATCAATAATCGCAGGGGATTCGTTATCAACAATGTTGGCAATTTCCTTCATTTCCCAATGGCCAGACTGAGCGGGTTTTCCGGGATTGAGATAGAGCCTCGCCGCTGCGCCAGGAAAGCCGATGACGATCACATCCGGGTGTCCATCGGCGTTGGCATCAACCACTTCACTGAAGAACTGATCGCTGTAAGAACTGACTGGAAATTCCTTGGCCGGGGCCAGTTCATGCGATTTCTGAAAATCGGGTCCCTGATACCAGACCGGTCCGCAAACGACATCGAGATGCCCATCGCTATTCAAATCTCCGGCCGAAGCCCCTTCAGCCAGAAAGCGATCATTCAAACGAAGGGTTTTCCAGCCAGAGGCAAAAACAATGGAAGTCTGGCAACACAACAGAACAACGAGCAGACCAGGCAGGATTTTTTTACTCACTGATCAGATTCCTGTAACAGGTGTAGTGGCGGGACAATGGGTTGAGAATGTATGTTAAAGATCACAATCCGTTGATGCGAGCGTGCCTCCCGGAAAATCCTGGAGGCCTGGATCGTTGCAGATACTGTTTTAAACTGGCGACCTGATTTTGCATCCATTCACTCTCCCTAAAGGAGGGTGAAGACATTGAAGTACTGATTTTAGATTTTTAACACACGAGGTTTCCATGAGATTATCACCAATAGCAGCACGAATTACTGCAGCCATTATCCTGGTGCTGCTGTCAGGGATCAGTCTGTCTGCCGAAGAGAAAGCTCCTGAAAAGAATCTCGTCCTGCCCGGGGAAACGTTTCTGGTTCAAGGCCGAACTGCGTTTATCTTCTGGCCAGAAGAATCCAAGCGTAAATCCCCTCAGCCCTGGGTGATGTATGCTCCCACACTTCCCAGTTATCCTGATGTGCACGAGCAATGGATGCATCAGCAACTGGTGGATGCCGGTGTGGCTGTGGCGGGCATTGATGTTGGTGAAGCCTATGGCAGTCCCGAATGCCAGGCTGCGATGGATGACTTGTATGAAGAATTAACCACGAAACGCGGTTTCGCCCCGAAGCTGAGTCTGCTCGGGCGTAGCCGTGGTGGATTATGGGTCAGCAGTTGGGCAGTCAAGAATGTGGATAAGGTGGCTGGCCTGGCTGGCATCTATCCGGTGTTCGATTTGCGAACCTATCCTGGCCTGAAGCGGGCCGCTCCCGCTTATGGCATGCAGGAAGCGGAATTGCTGGCCAGTCTGCCGGAGTATAACCCGATTGCCAAAACCTCGGCCCTGGCGGAAGCAGGGATTCCGATCTGCATCATTCATGGCGATGATGATCGAGTCGTTCCCTTCAAAGAAAACTCCGCAACGTTACACGAGCAGTATGCGCGGGATGGAGTAGAGAATCGTTTCGAACTGATCGTTCCCCGTGGGCAGGGACACAATTTCTGGCCCGGATTTTTTCACTGTCAGAATCTGGTCGATTTCAGCATCCTGCACGCAAATCGAGGTGCGGGAATTCGTGTGAAGAGAACCGAACCTTCCCGGGTGGCAACTTATCGGGATCTGGTTTATCAGCCGGAAGTTTCTCCCGCGTTGAAGCTCGATCTCTATCGTCCGAATGACAGCACAACTTGTCCGGTTGTTGTCTGGGTGCATGGTGGAGGCTGGAAGAATGGCAGTAAGGACCGTTGTCCGGCTGCCTGGTTAACCGCTCATGGCATTGCAGTGGCCAGTATCGAATATCGGCTGATTGACCGGGCACAATGGCCTTCCCAGCTGGATGACTGCCGGGCAGCTGTCCGCTGGTTGCGAAAGAATGCGGGTGAGTTTGGGCTGGATCCTGCTCATATTGGAGCGTGGGGAAGTTCTGCCGGCGGACATCTGGTGGCCTTGATGGGCACCGCACCTGTCCCCGAAAACGAACCCGTTTCCAGCCGGGTGCAGGCAGTTTGTGACTGGTTTGGACCCTCCGATTTGTTAACCATGCCGCCGAATGTGGTCGGGAATGGACGGACCGAACAGGATGTGGCTGATTCCAATGGAGCAAAACTTCTGGGAGCCACCGTGAAAGATGTGCCGGAACTCGCGCAGTCAGCCAGTGCGTTATACCAGGTCTCAGATGATGATGCTCCATTTCTGATCATGCATGGAGATGCTGATCCCGGCGTCCCGCTCGATCAAAGCCAGCGTCTGCACGAGGCTCTCGTCAAAGCAGGTATAGATTCGACCATTCGCATCATTCCCGGTGCAGGGCATGGAGGAAAAGAATTCCAGACCGAGGAAGTCCAGGAACAGATCCGTCAATTCTTTACCCGGCACCTGTTTCAGACGCAATCTCAGCATTAGTTGAGTTTGCTGAGCAGTACACTCCTCAGGAGCAGGAACCACCCACACTTTTCAGTGTGGGAATAGAACTGAGAAAATCTCCGAATTCACGCTGCGGATCCAGGAGAAGGGGGTAGTAGGGATCCCCCATTTTTTCACCCGGCGGAAATTCCGGATAACTTCCGGAGCCGGGTCGATTTTGCTCATTGATATTGGAAAGTGTGCCATCGGCAAACACGTTAATCACCGTCGCCCGACGTGAACGTGAAGAGCGGTTCTCATAAGAACCGTGCATCAGCACGGGGTGATGAAAGGATGCCTGGCCCCGCTTCATCTCGATGGGAATTTTCTGATCGAATTCCAGTTGCTGCTCAGGAGTGAGTGCCTCCCTTACGGCGTACATGTCTCCGGCCAGAGAGGTTTTCTCAACCAGTCCCCAGCGATGAGAACCGGGAATGTAGTAAAGGCAGCCGTTCTCTGTGTCAACATCATCCAGCCCGATCCAGCAGGTCAGATGCTGCAGCGGACGGGTCCAGGTCCAGTAAGCAAAATCCTGATGCCAAGCCACCACTCCGCCGTGCTGAGCAGGCTTGCTGAATAACTGGTCATGAAACATGCGGAAACCAGAGCCAAGCAGCTGATACGCCGGCATGAGGAACGCCGGATTCCATAACACATCATGCAGTCCCGGCCTGACGCGCCAGGCCCCCAGAGCATGGAACAGAGTCGTGTTCCGATCATCCGATTCGTTGCTGTGGTATTCGTAAAAGAATTCCCGTCCCGGATGATCCTGCTGGGCAACTTCTTCCAACTCATCCCGCAACTGTTCAACCTGTTCTTTATTCAGCAACGTGATCCCACTGACAAATCCCTTGTCGCGGAACTGTTCCAGTTGTTCTTTCGTCAGCAGGTATTGTTCCCATTCTTTGGGAGAACGGGGCCAGGTAAACAGGTCCGAAACCAGCCCGTGCTTCAGGCCATAATCTTGTGCTGGCATGTGAAGACTCCTGAGACAGAACAACAGAAGAAGCAGAATGCATTTCC
>JAGQQT010000030.1 GCA_020426065.1 Planctomycetaceae bacterium
AAAGGTGGATAGTTGGGAGTGGCAATCCAGGCCTGAATGACCTCCGCATAAGTTGTCATCAGATAGGTCATCAGGACCAGGAGGCAGGCCGCCAGATCATTTTGATTCAGTCGATCCGCCTGGCCATGCCGTTTGACGTATTCCAGCAGGCGACCGGTCGGGCAGCCATACTTGCAATAGGCCATAGGAACAAATGCCGAAATCAGTAACCCGGCAACTGCTATCATGACCGGAATCCAGCCTGTTTGCCAGAACAGATAGGCATCGAAGGGCTCAAGATTGGCCAGATCAACCGGCAGCGGGACCAGCAGAGCGGAAATTCCAACCGCCATCAGAAACCAGGGAATCCATTTCAGTCCCGAAGCGATCTCCGCCGGAACGGAGTATTTCCATGGAGACCAGCGACTCAACAACTGTTGAGCAGCGCCGTGAGGGCAGATCTGCTGACAGTAAACCTGCTTGCGGGTGGTAATCGGGATCAGAAATGAGATCGCAAATAGAGCGGTCAGTCCCGGGGCGACCTGCCAGGCAATGCCATGAGCGGCATATCCGGCCAGCAGACTCAGCGCGAGCAGGGAACCATTCAGAAAACCGACATACACAATTGCGGCCAGTTTCAGTCCGGTCCAGATAACCTGGTTCCCTTTCCAGCCGGAGCGGAACGTAACCAGCAGCCCGATCAGGATCGCAATCCCCAGCCCCACATCTGTATTGCTCCAGGTGAATTCGGGTTGAGTGACAGCCTGGTCTTGAGACCAGCGGACCCGATGTTGAATCGAGCGGGCAATGCCCATGCTGCTGAGCGTGGCTCCGGAAACCCCTTCCATGTATTCATCATAAAAACTGAGATCGGCCAGGTTCTCCCAGTCTCTCCCCTTCCAGAAATTCATAAAATAGGCTTCTTTGGTAACCCAGCCGATGTGACGTTTCGTATCCCAACTGTGACGGATCTGAATTCCCAGGATTTTCCGGGTCGGTTCAGCAGGCGGTTGCGGAGTGGCCTCCCGGGGCGCAGAGAGCGAAAGCGGGTTGGGCTGCAGATTGGGCGGGCCCATGACAATCAGCACATCGGTAGGCCCCGCATAACCTTTCACCTGCTCTGCCTGGGGACTGGTTCGAAATGCATAGCCGATCTCTTCCCCAGCCTTGTTCAGCACAAACAGCCCCGCTCGATCTCCCGCATCGACCTGGAAGTGATCCGCTTCAGGCAGGATTGAGCGAACCTCCGCCAGTTCGATTGGAGCGTCTCCCTGAATGATCTGGTAGAGGGTGTAAGAGCGGAGCATCCAGACAAGAGTGGCCAGCAGACCCAGCCGGAACAGAACCAGCCCATATTGGCGAAACCGGCGTTTGCTGCGAGGGTTCTTCCGGGGGCTGGGAGGGGAGTTGTCTGCAGCGGCCGATTCCATTGACTGTCGTCCACAGCAGATTAGAACTGGTCCGGACACAAAAAAAGCGGGAGCGAAAAGCTACCTCCTCATGCACCTGGAGACGCGAAGCGTAGGGCTGCTTCGGTTAAGATCTGACCCGGTTAGCACGGTTCCACCGCACTCAGAGGTAGCTTCCCGCTCCCGCAATACGGTGATTCAAGAAGTCAGCCCAGTGTTGCATGCCACAGGATTGGCGTCAAGTATCGAATGGAAGCAAAGTGCGACAATTCACCTCATCTGCCACATTTGAGGCCTGTTTTTCAGTATTTCCAGCAGACTTCGAGGTTCAAATCAATTGTGAAACCAGCCTGGACAAAGCCAGCTGGCAGTTTAGGAACCGCTGGCAGAAGGATCTGATCTTGACGCATTTTTGACTTCCCGGCATCCTCACGCGCTCTGAAGGATTCAGAAATATTGCCGAATTCAGGCCATTGAGCCTGCCCACGGAGGGGATGATGAAACGGAATGCCGTCGTTTGCCTGATCGTCTGCTACCTGTCCGCTTTAGGATGGGGCATTGTTTCGCATACGCTCTCATTCGGTAACGTGGCCCATCCTGCGATGTATTACGTGGTGTGGGACATGTTCTGCGGCTGGTCTGGCTACGAATGTCGACACCATCTGATCGCCCAGGGGGAGAGCGGAGAATACTACAAACTGACTCCCAATCCCTGGGGTGATTTTCAGCCCTACGGCCCGGCTAATCGGATTGACTACGATAACTTTGGTGTCCATTCCCGCCGAATTGCTGAGAATGTTCTGCGGCAGACGGACCATGAACCGATGCGTCGAGTGATGCTCGTCGAAGAGAACTGGTCCAAGCGCTACAACATCCCGGACTATCTCTGGACGCGGATGTATGAGGAAACCAAGAGTCCGCATTCCTATTTCCATACACGGGCAGTGTATGACGGAAACTGCAATCCCGTGGAACTGCGGAACTCCTGGGTCGCAGCGGTGGAATCCCACCAGCTGACCAGTAATCCGAACCTGGTCCAGATGAGAAAACAGGCTCAACCGATTTATGCGCTGACTTCACCTTCAACGCAGGATCTGGAGCGGACTGCATCCATGCCCCCCCAATCGACCGGCGAAATTCTGCCAGCTTCCTATCAGCAGAGGACTCCGTAAATGAGACAGGCTTTCAATCAATTCTTCTTTGATCGCCAGGTTCCCTACGGACTGGCTCTGACCCGCATCGCCCTTCCCCTGGTGACTCTGATTTGCCTGGGACGGCGCTGGCAGATGGCGCGGGAAATCTATTCCTCCGATGGTGCTCCTGCGCCTCTGGCAGACAACTTCGGCTATTATGATTTCATCCCTCTGATGAATGGCCCCCTGGCAGTCGCCTGTTTTACATTGTTGCTCATTCTGCTGTTTACGCTGATGATCGGCTGGAAGACCCGGATCTCCGCCTGGGGGGTCTTTGTCCTGTTTACTTACTTTACGCTGCAGGACTCTCTCAGCACGATGACCAAGTATTCGGTCCTGTCCTCGCACGCATTCTTTCTGCTGGCCTTGTCGCGCTGCGATGCGGTCTGGTCGATTGATCGCTGGCAGAAGATGAAAGCCCAGGGGACGCACACCGCTCTCCGTTTCTGGGGACCGGGTGAACTTGTCGAAATCTGGCCGCAGCGGCTGCTGCAGCTGTTTATTGGCGTGGTCTACTTTGGTGCGGCCATTACCAAAATGCACACGCCGACCTATTTCAGCGGCGATCAGTTCCGCCTGTGGCTGCTGACCAACGTCAATCATTACAACCCGATTGGCGAAGTGATGTCCCTGTTCCCGGCCATGTTGATTGGGTTCAGCTACATTGCGATTGTCTGGGAAGTGCTGTTCGTATTTCTGGTCTGGAACCGGGCCTGGCGCCTGCCGATGCTGGCGCTGGGAATTGTGTTTCATACCATGACCACGATCACGCTGGGTCTGGTTATTTTCCCGCTGGTCTGCTTCAGCATTTACTGTTCATTCCTGACTGCTGAAGATGTCGCCTGGTGGCAACAGGTTGGTCAGCGGGCAGGCAATCGGTTTCCAGTACTGAAACGAATCACCCGATTCCCGCAGACAGTGTCTCAGCTGGTCATCCGCTACTGTGGATCGTTTCAGACGGTTCCCACCATCGGCGGAATTGTCGCCCTAGTGGCCCTGGCGGTTTCGGTTGAGCATCTGCAGGATCGTTACGGAGCCCGCCGGTCTGAGGGAAGATATCAGCTGGTTCGTCTCACACCGGAAGAAGCGGCCCGTTATCTCAATACCCATCCGAATGTTCGTGAACAGGATAAACTGCTTTCGCTGGATATCGGTTCCTGGATGGTGGGTGGACTGGTGATTGAAGCAACCAGAACATTCGCGCAGGGAGACTGCTTCTACGTGCAGGCCAACCTGATTCCTCCTCACGGTGACATGTATGTGCAGTGCCACCTGCACGATGCTGATGACCATGTCATTTCCCAAACGGATGGCATCGTGACCCGCGACAGTTTCCGCTACACGTTTCCTTACAGTGTGCCTGCGGGTCTGGTTCCGGGAACCTATCAGGTGGTGTTGAAGTCGAATCTCAAAGAGATCGCCCGCAAGACGATCACGATCACGGGAGCAACTGTCGAAGAAGTTGCCGCCAACTGATGCAGGTTTGTGGCACGCTTCGCTCCATTCTGGGCGTGCCACGGTATTGTGTTTGAGGTTACGCCTCAGAGATTTCTCACAACACCACAGAACCGTTTGACCCGTAGCCGCAGGCGCAGGCATTGCGGATGCATGTTATTCCAGGAAAAACACCTGCCCCTGTGGCTACGGGGCAAACAAATGGAAGTACCGTGAGCTCTCCTGTCGGGGGCATCAAAACAGCAGAGGTTTTTCAATTCTCTCTGACAGAGTTCGGTGCATGACCTCAGAACTAGCAGAAGATTGTGTCATGGCAGAATCCACGCATTCTTTTCCAAAGCCGAGAGAGTTGTTCTCTGATGCCGTGTGATCCTTCGATCTTCCGTTCCTGCTGGATTCTTGCCGGACCGACTGCAGTCGGTAAGACCGCGCTCTCGTTACAGCTTGCGCAGAAACTGGACGCTGAAATTCTCTCCCTTGATTCCATGGCAATCTATCGCGGCATGGATATCGGGACAGCCAAACCGAATGCAGAAGAACAGGCTCTCGTTCCGCATCACCTGATCGACATTGTTGATCCGCACGAAACGTTCAGCACGGCCGATTATCTGGAGCGGGCAGGGGATCAGGTTCGGGAAATAGAGGCCCGCGGCAAACGAGCGTTGTTTGTGGGAGGCACAGGACTCTACCTCCGCTCGATATTGCGGGGAGTCTTTGCTGGGCCGGATGCCGACTGGGAATTGCGGAATCAACTGGCCAGACAGGTACAGGCAGAGCCAGGCTCGCTCCATCGTCAACTGGCAGAGGTTGATGCGGAACTGGCCCGCAAGCTGCATCCAAATGATGAGCGTCGCATTATTCGGGGACTGGAAGTATTTCAGCTGACAGGAAAACCGCTCTCTAAGCAGCAACTGCAGGGAGCACTTCCTCCCGAACAGAGAGCCAGTCGGGTGTTCTGGCTGCACCGGGATCGGGAAGATCTGTATGAGCGGATCAACCTGCGAGTTGATCTGATGATCGAGCAGGGGCTGATGCAGGAAGTCAAAACTCTGCTGACCCGTCAACCACCCATTTCCCATACGGCCCTGCAGGGTCTGGGGTACAAGGAAGCGGTGGATTATCTGCAGGGGAAGCAGGATCTGGCTGCCACGATCAAGGAAATCAAACTCCGCTCACGCCAGTTTGCCAAGCGGCAGCATACCTGGTTTCGAAACCTGGAGGAGTGCCAGGAAATTCCGGTCGAGCAGATGTCCTCACCTGGGAACCTGGTCGAGCAAATCCTGAAACTCTCTGGGGAAACTCCATAAAAAAACCGCTGGTTCCTCAGGGAAACCAGCGGTAGATGAATTGTCACATCGCAGAATTATTCTTCGGCAGCAGCTGTCTCAGCTGGCTTTTCGACGATCTCAAGACCGGGAATGTTGAACTCCCCGATTTTCACGATCAGATATTTCTGGCGATGTCCGGTGTGACTCCGGGTGTTTTTCCGGCGAGTGAATTTCTGGACTTCCAGTTTCGGTCCCTTGAAAAACGGATCGACGACTGTTGCCGAGATGCTGGCTCCGTTAATCACGGGAGCACCAATCAGACTGGCTCCGCCGCCGTTGGCCAGAAGGATCCGGTCAAAAACGACATCAGAACCAGCCTCGAGGTCATCCCGCAGGTCCACTGCCAATTCAGTCCCCGGACTGACTTTAAACTGACGCCCACTGTCTTCAATGATTGCAAACATGAACCTGCTGTTCCTCTTGACGATAAATACACTTATTCAACTATGTCATCTGCCGATTTTGAACCGGCTTACTTGAAATCTGAACCACTTCGCTTCAGGACCCCGGAAGTAACCGGAACGATTTCCGGATTCCAAAGTCACCATGCCTGAACATGAATGCAGTTAAACTGTCCCAAAGCTTGTGAATCAGGGAGTTTAGCGATTTCGATTCGCTATTTCGAGGTCATGGTTGGAGAAAAGGGAATTTCCTCTCCAAATTCGTTCTGGCATCGGAACTCCATGTGCCCCGGATTGAAATCGTAGCGGGATTCGAAGTTGATGATCACATGAGATCGATCCTCGATCGCCAGCAGTTCCTTGCGTTTTTTGTTGGCCAGGTAGGAGGCGACACGGTTGTTCAGTTCCACTGAAATCCGCTTGATGCCGTCCAGGCTTGAGGCCCGCATCAGTTCCCGCATCACTTCAATGGCAACACTTTCCGGAGTTTTCACGTACCCGGAGCCGTTGCAGCAGGGGCATTCTTCGTAAATGCTGCGTTTGAGGGAGGGGCGAATCCGCTGACGTGTCATTTCGATCAGGCCAAACGGACTGATCCGCAGGACCTTGGTGCGTGCCCGATCCCTTTTCACCGCATCACGGAGTTCTTTCTCGACCGCTCGTCGGTGTTTGTCCTGACGCATGTCGATAAAGTCGTTGACAATCACCCCGCCCAGGTCTCGCAGGCGTATCTGTCGGGAAATCTCGCGAGCGGCCTTGATGTTCACCTGGTAGGCCGTTTCTTCCGCGTTATCGTCCACCCGATGGGTGCCGCTGTTCACATCGATGGCAACCAAGGCTTCCGTCTGATCAATCACGATCGATCCGCCGCCTTTGAGGGGCACGGTCCGGCTCTGGATGTTCGAAATTTCCTGTTCGATGTTGTACTTGTGAAAGAGCGGTTCCACTCCATCGTAGTGTTCAACACGATCCACCATTTTCGGCAGCACGACTTTCATGAA
Source organism: Planctomycetaceae bacterium (assembly GCA_020426065.1). Taxonomy (GTDB): domain Bacteria; phylum Planctomycetota; class Planctomycetia; order Planctomycetales; family Planctomycetaceae; genus Rubinisphaera. The sequence continues at coordinate 6,767 of JAGQQT010000030.1, forward strand.
GTCGCGGGCACGTTCGAACTGAACTGGATCGTCAATCAGGACCCGATCGATTTCCGAGGAAAAGATATCCCGGATGGTCCGGGTGATCATGTCGCTTTCCTGGTAGATGTCGAGCGGAGCGGACTGCTTTTGAATGCGCCGAACGATGGTTTTCCACAGTCGCAGCAGGTAGTTCATGTCGCGACGGAGGTCTTTCTCCGTGCGGTCAATTCCGGCAGTGCGGACAATGAATCCCAGTCCTTCGGGCGGTGCCAGTTCCTTGATGATTTCCCGGAGTTTTTTGCGATCATCCAGGTTGGTAATTTTCCGGCTGATCCCCACCCGCTGCAGGGCAGGCATCAGGACCAGGTAGCGGCCCGGGATGCTGATATAGGTGGAGAGCGTTGGACCTTTGTTGCCAATGCCATCCTTGATGACCTGCACCAGGACTTCATCGCCCCGGCGGAAGATCTGCTGGATGGAGGGCTTTCCCTGTACGGAGCGTTCGCTCCCCGGTCGTTTGTTTCCCGGCTTTTTGGGAGCACCCCGATTATTTCCGCGAGATCGGCTCCGATCATCTTCATCCACTTCAATGTGCTTGAAGTATTCGGCTTCGACATCGCTGACGTGCAGGAATCCGTTTGTCCCGACACCAAAGTCGACAAAGGCCGCCTGGATGCTCGACTCGATATTGACGACACGCCCTTTATAGATGTTGCCGACAAAGCTTTCCCGGCTGTTGCGTTCGACGTAAAGCTCTTCCAGAACGCCGTCTTCGACAATCGCGATACGGCTTTCTTCTGGCTGGTAGACGTTTACCAGCATTTCTGTTTTCATGAGGAACCTTTCTCAGTGGATTGAGAAAGGCATTTACTGAGGACCTGTCAGAACCTGTGAGATCATTCAAGATCTCTCACCCGCTGCCTGATGCTGGTTAAACCAGAAATCAGCCGCAAGGTCAGGTATCCAGCGACAGGTTCCGTACTGGCAATCTTCAGTTCCCGTTCAGACAGATCACTGGGGATCAATAACTGAAATCATCACGGGAATGATCCGGGGTCCGCCATTCCAGCGGAAACCACCTTTCAGCACGCTAAGGAGAACCTTCTGTGGCAGAAGTCGATTTCTCCAACAGCAAATGCTGCAGTTCCGGAATACCAGGGCATTCCCTGCCCAAATCAGTGTCCTATGCAAAGATGTCCGGCGTCGCCTGCAATTGAACCAGTTATTCTCGTGTGAACCCACATGGTGACTGAACGGACCGGTAAACCGTACGACTGCTCAGTCAGAATGATTGCATGTAATTGTGTTTCTGATTGCCAGGAATCACTCACTGGCCAGTTGGGGATAACGTCATCCCGGAAATGGGGGGAGGACGAAATCAGGGTTCATCTGAAGGAATGCCGGAGCATCTTCGACAGTAAATACCTTTCCCGAAGGAAGTTATAACAACTCATCGCATTTTTGATTTAAATGCGTTGTCACTCATATGTTCGGTCAGAACCTTCTCAATCATGGGGAAGATTCTTCTGTGCAGTGTGACAAAGTTGAAGCGGAATGACAATAGAACTCACAAAATGGGCAAAAAATCGATCCCAATCTGGAGCTATTCCGGCAGGCAGACTGCACCGGATTATTCAGGCCAGAATGTCGATCTGCTGACCGGTAACCTCATTCGGCTCTTCCACATAGGACTGGCGGTACTGAATCGGTGGATTCTGATAAGGGACCGGTTGAATCAGCTGGCTGGCCCCGGCCAGGTGCAGCAGTCCGGTTGTATCGGCAGCGTAAATCTCGGAATGGCCATCCAGTAAGGCGGACTTGAATGCGAGGTAAAGCTCGTCTTCATCCAGACGCTTCAGGTGGTGGATCGCTTCCATGAGAGGGAGAATCCTCGGCGAAGCCACGCTTTCCTGACAGACATAAGTGGGATGGTCTGCTGGCAATCCGGCAATTCGGAGATCTCGCTGCGAGGGCGTGATCCGTTGACAGTGATGGGAAATAGCCGGAACAATCATGGCAGACCTGCTGAAACCTGGATGATGCTCAGCAGGAAGTGGCATTTCCTGTTCCGTCAGTTCCCATTATTTCCATGGTTGCTGAAGATCGGGTTGGGGGTCCTGTTTTTCCGATGTTTCTCAAACCGACTCGGAGGAATGATCTGGCCGCAGATTTTTTCTATGATGCCCAAACAGGACAGCTGTTGCCAGAAATCAACAGGTAAGCAGCTGGCCTGAATAATACATATCTGGTTCGCCCTGTTTTCAGTGGCAGTTATTCCCAAGGATTCTGAACCGCATGCAGATTTTGTTAGCCAACGATGATGGCATTCATGCCCCCGGACTGATGTCGATGGCAAAAGAACTTCGCCACCTGGGGGAAGTGACGGTTGTCGCGCCCGCAGTGGAACAGAGTGGAGTAGGGCACAGTATTACCTATCGCAGCCCTTTGCAGGTGGATGAGGTCCAGCTGACAGATGGTTTTGTGGGCTGGAAAGTGCATGGGAGTCCGGCGGACTGTGTGAAGCTCGGGATTCTGGAACTGTGTCCTTCCCGTCCGGATCTGATTATCTCGGGGATCAATGCCGGTTCCAATTACGGGATCAATGTACTCTATTCAGGAACGGTGGCCGCAGCGATTGAGGGCGCGTTTTTCGGGATCACTTCCATTGCGATTTCCCTGAACGTCTCCGCTCCTCCACAGTTTGAACGGGTGGCGGCTCAGTCTTTGAAAATCATCCGGGACCTGCAGGTACGATTTCCGCAGCCGGGTCTGTTGTGGAGTATTAACTTTCCACCCTGTGATCAGCAGGTCCAGGGAATTGAATTCACTGCCATGGCCGCCCGACGCCATACCGAGTCGATGGAGAAGCGAATGGATCCCCGTGGAAAGCCGTACTACTGGAGCAGTACTGATCCGCTTTCCCATCATCATGCCGATGTCGGGACTGATGTGCATGCACTGGCCAGGAACTGCGTCTCGGTCACCCCGCTCATGTTTGACCTGACCGACCAGCTTCGACTGAAGCAGACCACGAACGAAGAATAATCGAGCAGGTGTACAAAAAAAGCGGAGCAGACTTTCAAGTTTCTGCTCCGCTTTTTGATTTTGCGTGATGATACTACTTAAGGTGAGGAGAACGAGGAAGACCCTGAATTCGGTGGCGCAGAGCGTCGGGAAGGATTGCGACGACGGTTCTGCAGACGGGTCGCTCCCGCATCCATTTCCTGATACATCATCATCATTTCCGAATCCATGGACCCATCTGAACCCAGCAGTGAGTCCAGTGCACTTCCTTCGGTCACTTTTTTGCCAGCGTCCTTGATTCCTTCGAACGGTTTCTTTTCATCTTCATAATACTTGGCGTATTGCCCATGGAGAGCTTCCCGGGAGATTGGATCCAGGTCTTTCAGGGTCCCTTCTCCATCAACCACCAGCACTTCAGGAACCACGCCGACTTCACCCCGGGTCAGGTTCTTGGGGAGGACCAGGTCTTTGTGCAGGTTGTAATCCAGCTTGCTGATCACGACTGCGTCAACGACCACATCGCTGGTTTTGAACTGCACATCCGGCTCTTCTTCGTACTTCAAATCAGCCGGTCGCAGGACATAGGTTTTGTCTGTCCCTGCAATGTATTCCCCCGGTTCGATCGACAGGTTTCCTCGCACCATCGTGCCGGAATCGTACCACTGGAAGATTTCCAGGTCGGCAATTTCACCGGAGATGCCGCGAGGAGGGTTGACCCGTTTCACGAAGTACTCGTAGTCGGAAGAAACGGTGGCCACATCACTCGGATCACTCATGGGAGTTTCCAGAATTTCATCCAGGGCAATGGCTGGATCAACCAGCTGGTCAATCGGAGCATCAAAGTTGGGGTTCCGCAAGACGAGTTGGACCCGGTATCGATAGGCCTTTCCGGCTTCGATATCAAAATCGATATAGCGGAACAGGACGAGGTTACCGGCCGCAGAGACCTGGGCTTTGATTTTTTCGATCAGCTTCTTTCGGACTTCAGCAGGAGTTCCTTCAAATTCATCCTTGGAGAATGAGCGGTCAATCCGGTTCATGTCCGTGTTTTCTTCAAAGTAACTCTGCTGCATGGAGGTCACATCCAGTTGCAGACTGGCAAAGCCGCCCGGTGCAGCACGCTGTTTAATCGTCTGGTTTTTTGCCCGGAGATCTTCCAGAATCTTCCTGTTGAGCGCCTGTTCGGCTTCAATCTCTTCAGGAGAGAGTTCAAAGTTCTTGACTGCCGGATGATTGGCTTTATTCCGCCAGACGCCGATCAATCGGGCAGGCAGGGGCATGGTGATGACCCGATCGCGAACACCGGCAGAGACCACGTCCGTATCGAAGTCGACGGTCTGCTGCAGGTAATCGGTTGCGACAGTAATGTCGACCGGTTCCCACTCGCCCCAGGGGCCGTTTGTCGAGGGAGCAGACTGTCGTTCCAGCTTAAAATCCAGGAACTCGACCAGTCGTTCTGCTTCCGTTTCTGAAATGCTGAGTGCGCGAGAATAATTCAGTACCTGTTTCCGCAGGTCAAACACACCCCGGACGGAAATGTAGCGAACTGGAACTCCTTTGACATTGGAAGGGAGGTTTGTGCTCATCCCTTCTTCACTGTAACTACCACTGTAGCCTGCCACCATTTCGTTGTAGCTGTCCGAGATCTGGATCTCTTCAACGTAGTTGGTAGCTGCATACGGATTTTCACTATACTCAGAGCCGAGCCCATTCGTGGGTGTCGTTGGTCGTGCCGAGACATCGTCCGGTGTGAGATCTTCGGGTTGATCAGATGTCTTGGTGGGAGTGACCCCTCCATCAGACATGGCAGGATCTGAGTCCGAGTCTGATGCCAGGGCGACTTCATTCTGCTGAGCCAGAATTGTTCGACCAGAATCAGCTTTCAGTTGAACGACGGCCAGAAGTTCGGGTTTCCGGCGAGGATCATCCCGTCCGGCTGGGTTGTAGAATGTTTCGGTTGGCCAGCGATAGGGGGAGTCGTTAATCCCCGCCAGCATCTGGTTGACTTCTTCGTCAATTTCGACGAGCGGAAAATTTGCCTGCTCTTCGGCTGACCAGTTGGAGGTGGCGATCAGACGATCTGCCGTTTCCAGGTCCTGAGTCAACTGCAGTGCAGTTTTCTGGTAGGTTGACCACTGGGCCCCTGCCAGAATCAACAGGGCAAACAGTGCGACAAGCCCAAAGACCATTTTTTCAATGTGCTTGACAAACAGTTGCTTGATTTTATCGCCAGACATCAGTGTGTTCCTCAGGTTGGCTTCAAATTTGATTCAAACAGTTTTTAACGGGAGGCCCGTTCTTTGGACGCCGGAAAAATTGGTCCGGTTCCCGTTAATTTGGCGATTCGAGTGCCGGGAGTTCCGGCTCTGTAGTCGGAGCAGCGTCGGATGTTCCAGCAGGAGCTTCCATTTTTTCAGGGTCCACAGGTCCCTCCGGAGACTCCAGACCTGAAGCTGGTTCGCTGGGTTCCGGCATGGGGGAATCGGGACTGAGATCTTCCGGAGCTGGTGTCGAGGAAGTATCCGCCGGTGTTTCTGTTGTGGATGTTTCCGCAGGCGGCGGTGTTGTGGTGGTTGTTGTTTCTGACACTGCAGGTGGTTCAACAGGATTGTAAATGAAGATCACCCCACTGATGGCAACGCTGGCCAGTGATGGGCCAGAAACAGCTGCCGTGGCCAGTGCCTGATTTTCCGATGAGCCACTGGACAAACCGTCTGTCGCATAAGGTTCTGAACCGGATAGTGTTGGCTGTGAGAATTCTGCGGGGGTTTCACTATAGGGGGAACTGTAGGAAGAGCCGTAAGGATTATTCATGCCTTCTTCTCCCTCATAGCCATCTGAGCCCATCTGGGTACCGGCCTGAGCCATCTGAACTCGGGTAATCGAAACCGGCCAGTCTCCGTTGGAGAGATGGACCAGCAGTTCCGGCAATCGCTGATGCTCGATGATGGCTTCCATGTAAAAGCCACGTTTTTTGAACAGTGTTCCCTCTTCGAATTTTACGTAACGACCCTGTTCTTTACCGAACTCATCAGCGGGGTTGAAACCGGCTGAACTGGGGCCTGCCATGGCCGAGCCAGACTGTTCTCCGTCAGGACCGAATTCCCCACCGGAGAGGTCGGTATACTCCTCCATGCCAAACTCGGAATCGTAAGATCCATCCGACGAGGTAGGCGAAGAGTCTGCAGGGGCATCAGGATAGTTTCCACTACCACCAACCAGTCGTAGCGATCGAATGCTGCGGACCAGGGAATCAGTGAGCACGGCAGAGTCGGAATTTGCACGGCGAATGGACTTCAACAGTGAGCTGAGCAGCCAGACATCTTCCTGAGCTTCCCAGACCAGAGTCGATGTAGGAGGCAGATCCCCAAATTTCGCACGAGGCATTAATGCTTCCGGAAACAGCACCGTCCCTTTACCGGTTTTGCTGTCGAAAGGATCAACCTGTTTCCAGAGTTCAGTGACATCAATGTTGTAGCCGTTCTTGTAAATCACACGTGCTTTGGAGGGGATATCACCAAAGTATGTGGTGGGACGAAGGTCCCGGCTGATGCGGCTTGGCCAGGTCATCATTTTTTCCTGCCGACGCCACATTTCGTATTTTTCCTGGACGCTCTTCTCTTCAATCACCGCAGCAATCTTGTTGACCCCGTCACTCCAGCTCTGGTTAGGCTGTGGAGTTTTGGGAACGGAAGTGAAAGCGTTTTCTATGGCGCTGATTTTTTCATCCCGTTGCGCATTGAACTGTCCCACGGCGGGGAACCAGCCAATGATCGGCAGGATGAGAACGATCACCAGCAGAATCCAGAAGTGGTGGTCGATAATTGGTTTGAGCTTATCCATTTGAAATCCCCTGAAAGGTCAGAGAAGGTAGTTTTGAGTCTTGAGTACAATCTGAGCCGACTGATCGCTTATTCGGTTGTGGCTTCTTCGGTTGTTGGTTCTGTAGTCCCGTCAGTGCTGGTTTCGGCTGGTGCCTCCGCCAGTGGATCTGCTTCCACTCGATCAGCAACAGGAATCGGTTTCCAGACAAATTCAATACTGAACTGGGTCCGATGAACTTCTTTAGATTCCATGTTCTGGGTTCCCTGATTCGGCAACCCTCCATTTCCATCATAGGATGGCTCTTCTGATGAGAGCGGCATCGGCATCGGACTGGTGGAATTGAAATTCCGATTCGACGGATTGATGACATTGATACGGGGATTTTTCCGCGTGTTTTTGGCCCGTTGCTGCAGGTTTACAACCTCCTGGCGGGCAGCGGTCACGACCGGATTGATGATTCCCATCCGGCGTACATCGACGCGAGGGCCATCTTCCTGTTTGAAGGTCCAGGCCTGTAATGGGGGGATGACCCGGTCAAGCAGATAGTTAATCCCCTGATCGGTTTCAGGTTTATCTGGAATGTGATGATAGTGCTCACCAACGATCCGGAAGATATAGCCTGATCCTTCGGGAGCCGGTTGTGGCTTCAGGCCATGGTCCTGGGCCGCTTCATCACTGAGGATGCGGTAACTTTCGGTCAAACCACTGTACCAGGTTGACAGATCTTCATCCCAGGTTGCGGTCATGGATTTGATCAGGATCCGGTTGCGGTATTCGATGTTTTCTTCATCGAGATCCTCGCCGATATCCCGTGGCAGGCATTCGTTAAAGGACTTGTAGAACTCCAGCCAGATGGTGTCCTTCATGCCTTCTACCAGTTTGGCTCCAGCAGTGGTGGCACTGGTATAGCGGCCTTTGGCAGTATCGTATGAACTTTTGTAACCTCCCCAGGTGCCGGTTAACTGGGTGGTTTTGCTGAGGGAATCCTCCCAGGCTGGAGTGTGAACCTTGCTCCAGGCATTGGCGTATCCAATGGTGGAAACAGCCAGGGAGAACAGAAGTGTGGCCGCAGTGACTGCTGCCCAGGGTTTTTTCCGGCGAATTTCCCGGGCTCGGGCAATTTCCGGTGGGAGCAGGTTGGTTTTGGTGGTGGACATTCCAATCGCCTGCACGGCCAGTCCGTAAGCGACGGTGAAGGTCAGGATGTTTTCCCGGAACAGATTGGCTTCCAGAACGGAAGTTCCTGCCAGCTGCCGGAATTCATCCGCCCGCTCCACAGGGAGTTCCAGATTCTGCTCCAGGAACTTCTGCAGACCAGCCATGCGGAAGCCATTTCCGCAACCGATGACTTTCTTGACTTCTCCCCCCTTGGAAATGCTGGCGAAATAGCCGAGCGAGCGTTGTACTTCTGAGAGATAGTCATTGAAGACTGGTTTGAGAGCCTGGAAGACAGCTTTCGGGTCTGGAGATTTGGTGGCGTTGCACTTGAGATGTTCTGCCTTGGCGAAGGTCAGCTTCATTTCCTTGGTGAGGGCCCGGGTGAAATGATTCCCCCCGATGGCAATATTGCGGATCCAGATTTTCTGTCCGTTGGTGACCATGATGGTGGACTGGTCTGTCCCCATGTCGAGAACGGCGATGTGATCATCCTGGGGAGGCGCCCCCTCTCCATTGGGCCGGATCGAAAGCTGATCATATGCCAGGTAATTGTACAGTGCGAGCGGAGCCATCTGCATCAGTTCCACTTCCACCTTGTTGGTCTGGAAGGGTTGCAGCTGATGCATGACCTGATCCCGTTTCATGGCAAAAATGCCCACTTCGGAATCGATGACAAAACCGCCGTGCTCATCTCCCCCGCCCATCTGCTGGTAATCCCAGATGACTTCATCGAGCGGGAATGGGATCTGCTGCTTGGCTTCGTACTTGACGATTTCCTTGATCTTGCCGGGTTCGATGGGCGGCAGTTGAATGAAGCGGGCCAGTGAGGACTGAGCGGGCAGTCCGATGGCAACGATGTCCCCACCCAGTTTGTTGCGGGAGAGGAACTTCTCGATGGCCTCAGCAATCAGCTCATCGGGAATGGCATCAGGTTGACTGAGGATTTTGGCATGGGGGATGTAATCGAATCCGACAGCGACAAGTTGGTGGGCTGCTTCCGCATAGCGCAGTTTCAGTGCTT
>JAGQQT010000310.1 GCA_020426065.1 Planctomycetaceae bacterium
TGGGAACTTCATCTTCAGAGGCATCAAATTCCTCGTTCGAAAGCTCTTCACGCTGACTCTTCAGTAATTCGTTTAACTGCTGGTCAATATTATTCAACGCTCCCTGCGTGTCATACCACCAGTCAGGTGACCAGATTCGCAGAATTTCCCAGCCCAATCCTCGTAAAACCTGCTCCCGGATTTTATCTCGGTCCCTGGCCGTGGCCGAGCGATGATAAGTGGCCCCGTCACATTCGATACCCGCCAAAAAAGTATCTGGTTTATCAGGATGCACAATTCCCAGATCCACACGGAATGCTGAAACGCCGATCTGCGGTACCACCTGCCAGCCGAGCTTTGATAGTGCACCGGCAACGGCTTCTTCAAAGGGAGATTCGAATTCACCGACGGATTTGTTCTGAGATGCTGTCAGAGCGGAAGTTCCTCTCTGGGCATACTGCAGAAAAGCTTTGAGATCGGGCACACCCTTATATTTTACTTTTTCGACCTTCAATTTATCGGGCAAAAATGAGCTGTAGACAATCAATTCCTGGCGGGCTCGAGTCACTGCGACATTGAGTCGTCGTTCTCCCCCCTGTAAGTTTAAGGGGCCAAAACTGGCTCCTGGATCTCCGGTTGCTCGACGTTCCCTGTCTGGACCATAAGTGATTGAGAACAGCATCACATCCCGCTCATCTCCCTGCACATTTTCGAGATTTTTTACGACGGTAGGCTCGATACGGGCATCATCAAAGAACCATTCCAGTTCTGGTGACAGGCGAAGTTCTGCATCAAAATAGTCCTGAATCAGGGATTGCTGTTGGCTATTAAATGTGATAACTCCAAGGGTTGGACGATTTTCTTCTGGAAGTGGAAGCCATGATTTCATTTTCTCTACGGCATCTTTCACCAGCCGTTTTGCTTCCGTTGGATTCGTCCGACTTTTTCCCCTGTCATAAATAGCATCTGGTAAATGAACAAGAGAGACGGCCTGGTCTGCGGTCGCTGTTGAAGGGAATGTGACCAGTTCATTGTCGTAGTATTCCCAGTTGGAAAACGCGATCAATGATTCGTGTTTGCTACGATAGTGCCAGTTCAGACGTCGGACCGGCAATCCGGATGCAATTGCTTCATCCAGGATACTTTCCAGGTCACGTTCGTAGTCCTGTATTTCCTCATCGTCATCCAATTCTGCCCGCCCGAAGAAGTTTGTGGGAGGAAGCTGTTTCGGGTCACCAACAATAATCGTCTGGCGACCGCGGGCAATTGCTCCGATCGCATCCCATGTTGTGATCTGGGAGGCTTCGTCAAAGATTACAACATCAAACGGTTGTTGTTCCGCTGGCAGGTATTGTGCAATGGAGAGAGGAGACATCAGCAGGCAGGGGGCCAGCTTGTTGAAGACCCCTGGCATGCCTTCAATGACTTCGCGAATGGATTTACTCGGTCGTTTGAGATTCATTTGATGACGTAGTAGTCCCAGTTCCGAATTTCGTGGGACTTTATCAGGAATGGGGAGACTGTGAGTCATCGTTGCATTGATATAGGCAGCTGCTTCCAGTCGGGCCTGTTCATCGAGTTCCCGAAATTCGGTGATCGCATCTTCATGAAGATATCGCTGAAACTTTCGTAGAATTTCACTCTCGTCAATTGCCAACGGAAACCACCACCGGACAAAAGCCAGTTCGAATGCAGGAGAAAGCTGCTTTACTGAAAGTGCCCCTGCTTGAAGTTGCTCGACAAAGGGTTGTAATCCCATGGCTATTGCCTGTTGTCGGCTCTCGGTCCAGGCTGTCCACCGTTTCAGCTCCACTCGATGCTTTTGGATACCGGCCACGATTTCCAGCAAGAATTCGAGGTGATGATCGGTACTCGGAATACTCTGGTGACCACCAGATAACGTCAGAAACTGATTCAGGGACTCTGTAAATGCTGAGTAGTCCGATTGAAACTTGTCCGCCGTTTTCAACAAAGTGTGAGTAGCATTTTCCTGAATGATCACTGGTGAGATTTTGGAGGAGATCTTTTCCAATGAGCCCATTGCTTTGCCAAGTTCAATAATGTTCTGGCGAACCTGGCTGGCTCTTTTCAAGTAGGCCTTCACACTCTCAAGATCTGTTTCGAATCCCTTCCAGCCGGGAAGTTGATTCGATAAATCTGGTTCAGAATATTGTTCTGAACAGTGTTGCATTTTTCGCAATAGAGCGAGATCTCGAGCAGGATCCACCTGGCCACTTACCGCATAAGTTTGCAGTATCTTGATGACAGATCGCTTGGCAAAATAGGAAAATGGCCAGATGCTGGCAGAAGCTTTTCTCCAATTGAGATCCAGCTCATCAACTGGTATCCGCCCCAGATTGACTTCATCATATTGTGCACTGAGAGAATCCCGAGTCTTCCGATACGCCTGGATTTCCTTTGCCGCTGATGCATATTGTTCGGGTAGTTTTGAGAATTTCTTGTCAAAAATTACACGGTAGCTCTCTTCTGCTGATGACTTCAAAAGATGTGAGAGATTGCTCAGCTTCTCAAGTAGATCTGAAGAACAGTCTTCGAGATCTTCAAAGCCAACACCGGTTGCAAATTCCTTAAGAGAATGTTTGAGTGTCTCACATCTCTCATGCAGATTGGCACAACTGCTGAGTAATTGATTCTCCCAGGCAGCAGACCACTGTCCGATTTCAATCAATTGCAATACAGGATTCGGAGTGATGGCCAGAAAATTCAGTTCGAGACCTTTCACCGTCTCTGTGAGAGTCTGATACCTTGATTTATCAATTCGCAGTGTGTGTGGCCAGCCAAGTTTGGGGGCTGGGAGATCCTTGTTTTTTACGAAGACCCCCATCGCCTGAAAGACCGACCAGCCAGATTCATGCTCTTGATGTAAATCTCGGACATATTGATTGAGCTCATCGCGTCGTACCTGCAGGCGTTCATTGATTTTCACCCAGTTGTTCGTCTGCTTTTTCAAACCTGAGTCCCAGGAGATTTTCATCTGCTCCAGGAACTGGCGTCGCTCAGCTTTATTGGAGTGTAGCTCCAGGCAGACATTTCCCAGACCATGCTGGCACAGTCTACGGTAGACGACATCCAGAGCCGCAGTTTTTTCAGCAACAAATAACACGGATTTTCCCGTGACCAGACACTGAGCAATCATGTTGGCAATTGTCTGGCTTTTTCCGGTTCCTGGGGGGCCAATCAGTACAAAGTCATGGCCTTCCGAAGCCGCCATGATTGCTGCCAACTGGGAGGAATCTGCCGAGAGAGGATGGACCAGTTCGGAGGAAGGGAATCGATGATCTATCTGTTCCGGTTCAGGGATAGGACGATTCGTTGGTGATTCGAAAACTTTGTCTGGATCACGAATTAAATGACGAACAACTCGATTTTCTTCCAGGTGAGCTGTCCGATCGACCAGATCCTTCCACATCAGATACTTGGAAAAGGAAAACGTGGAGAGGGCAGTTTCGTCCACCACTTCAAATCCAGGAATCTCGCGGATTTCCGCACGCATTTTCTGGAGTACTTTGGGGACATCAATTCCACTCTGATCACGTGGAAGATTGTTTTCCAGATTTGAGATATCGCGGGCAAAATCTTTCTTGAGCAATTGCACGAGAGTCGAATTGAACCGAACTTCATCCTCATGGTGCTTAATTTTGAATGGAGATATGGCACTTTTGCGTTCCAGTTTGACTGGAACCAGCAGGATGGGAGCTCGATAGGAATTCGCATCGCTCGCGTTCCGCTTCCATTTGAGGAATCCGACAGCCAGATAGAGAGTATTCGAGCCTCCCTCGGCCAGGTCGTTACGAGCTGTCCGGTACAGGTTGGTTAATCGTGAATCCAGGTCGAGTTTCGTCAGTGGAGAAGTGAGTTCGTTTCTTTCCAGAGCTGACAATGCGAATTCCAGATTGAGATCCTTGCCTGTTTTCTGAAAGTGCAGAGATTCATCACGATCTCCCATCGGATTGGAATCAGGCAAGGAAGTAACCTGGATTGATTTATTGTCAGCCAGTTTATCCTCCAATAATGGAAGATTTGGGCAAACAAACGGAATCGTCTGCTTGCTGGGGCGAAAATTCAGCAAACGATTTCTCAGGGAAAGGTCGAGCAGCTTTGTTTGCCAGCGTTCGACTCGCCCCTGAGGCGTCGTCGGCTTCTGCTCGACTTCTTCCACTGGCATGTCATCAAAAGAAGGCAGGGGAGGTAATGGGACAGCGACCTTCTGCTCCTCAGATGAGAAAGTTGCCGGTTCCTTTTCGATATCTGATTTCAGTGGCCGGATCTGTGACATACGAGCCCGAGAGATATCGATCGCACCTATAAATTCATCGTCAACGGATTCGCGAGTTTTATGTTTCCCAGTTTGAATGGCTTCATTGAAGCTGACCAGCGGTTTTGAGGTGATGAGTGTTGTCTCGAATGTCATTAATTCATTCGCAGAGAGAGCTTTGCGAATTTCTGTCGGATCCGTCTCGATCAAATTGTTGAATCTGGTATCTGTTAACCAAAAGCCAGCAAAACAGTGGCCCTCAACAAGGATGAGAATGGGATTGATGTGTATCGCTTCCAGGGCTGCTGCAAACAAAAGACTGGTGTCCAGGCAGGTTGCGAGTCCATCACTGAGAATTTTTGTGGGTTGACGTATTTTCTGGCCATCATGCTCAAAACTTTTCGGAGGATTACTGTATGTCAGACCTTCCTCTGAAAGTGAACTCCAGATCGCTGCTGCCTGGATAAAAACCCGCTTGGGATCGTGTCCTTGATAACCTTCGAGAGAATCCTTATGACCCGAGCGAGCCAATATCTGGGATGCGTTTTTGAGAATCCTGGCAACGGCAGGGTCATTCGGTGTCACAAACGCTGCTAGTAGTTCGGGGGTTTCGCGAAAACCGGACCATTCATCTCGAGCCAGGATGCGGACTTCAGCATTCTGGTAAGCTATCTTTTGACCGTCATGGATCAGCTGAAAAGTGACCTGACTACGTTCGGCTTCATTTAAGTTATTGACATATGCTTTATCAATTTCGACATCAAGGTCTCGAATTTTCACACTTTCATGGGGAGCCAATTGCTCAATGTTCCATGTTTTGACCTGCAGAAATGCCGGCTCAGAATACATCGTGAGTCGCAAGTCACGGTACAGGTTGGAAGTGGGATTCCTCAGCTCAAGTGACTTGAGAAATGGAACAGAGTTTTGAAGTGATGCGTAATTGATGCACTGAGACAGCGAGGCATCCAGTGTGACTAGCGGATCAGGAGTGCTTCCAGCAGTCTCATTTTCACCCAGTGAAATGTGGGAAAAGTCCATAATTGCTCTTCCAGGTGCGAATCAATAGTTGCTTGCCAGAATCGACGTGTAGTTTTTACCATCAATTGAGTCAGGGGCAGGACACTTTCTGATAC
>JAGQQT010000311.1 GCA_020426065.1 Planctomycetaceae bacterium
CTCACACGGATTCTGGATTCCGGCAATTTCGCAGGAGTCCAAGCCGAGCACTCCTCCGCCGCTCAGGTTTATCTGACAGGTACCCTCAAAGACAGCGAAACCCTCGACACATTACGAAATCAACTCGAGAGCACCTTCGGCACAGAAGAAACCGAACAGATTCTCAGAAACGTCGAAGTTTCCCCATAAACGGATAGCAGCAAACTCAACACCTGTGCTAGGAACTCCTCCACCTTGCAGGATACATCCCTCAACTGGTGGCACGCCCTGACAACGGAAGGGCGTGGTGCATGTGACCATCCCTCAGGTACACTGACCAGCTTCTCGACAAATGATTCAAAAGTTCTGATTCCACAAAAAAACCGACCCGCTTTCATGGAAAACGGGTCGGTATTAATGCGATGTCGACGGTATCGCGTATTTCAAATCACTTCATTGCTGAAGATCAGACTTCGGGCGGAGCATCCGGCAGAACAGAAATCACTGGACGAGATGGCACGAAGCTTGGCTCAGGCAGGAACAGGGTCTGTGGCTGCTCCTTGGCAGGAACCGGTGTGGCTTTCGTCGGAGCCGGCATCGGCTGAGCATCAATAACCTGCTCGTAACCATTATAGTATCCGCCGTGTGGATCTCCGTAGGAGTATCCGCTCTGATACATCACGGCATCGTTCCGGCTGCGACCGCAGTAGCGGTTATGCCAGGCAGCAGGATGAGCAGGACCTGGTGTTCGCCAGGGCTGAGCTGTCCAGTGCGGCACATGCTGATAGTAGAAACCAAGTTGAGCAGTATCCGTGGGAGTATAAACCATCGGATAATAGGGAGTCGCAGGTCCTGGACCATATCCCGACCAGTAGTTGGGATACCATTTCCAGTACTGAACCCGCTCTCGCTGCATTGTCACCTTGGTTGGTGCACACCAGCCGGCGCCCGGACTGCGACGACCACGCCCATGTCCCTGGCAGTGTTGACACATTCCCCCATTCATCATTCCTGATTCACAGTAAGGACAATCTGCCCCGTAACTGGCACCGTAGGAATCCATCGCCATCCCTGAGGAATAGTGAGCGGACTCCGGGATCGGCTTGAGACTGGTCCCCTTGTCTTCCGCTCCGCACGGCGTCAGCACAAGTGCTCCGCAGAGCATGGTCAGCGATGTCGCGGCATAAACTGATAATCGCATCGAACTATCCTGTCTCTCTATCATCATTCAGGGATCGAGAATCGTTTCCTACACACAGACTGCGGGCAACAGTCTGTTTCTCTTTTTCAATATCCGCCACTCTGACACTGAGGGCAGTAGCTTCCGCCATATCCGGAGGAGTTCACGGCTCCATCAGGACCAATCGGCAGAGTCGAATTCATCCCGTAAATCACCTGAGGACCGTGCATCAGATGGGGGGCATGATTCGAAATGTGAGTAATACGGCTGGCTGGCACGCCCCAGCTGTAGTTGTATTGATGACGGACAACCGGAGCCAGGGGCACTGCCATCGGTACTCCGTAACCCTGAGCAGCATGCACCTGACCATCACGGCCATCAAAGTAATCCGGGTTTACCGGGTAAACCATCTGGTACATGCCAATCGGAGGACAGCCCTTTCCGCCACAACCTTTCGGTCCGAAATCCCGTCCCCGGGTTCCGAAGCCCATGCCGATGTTGAAAAGATTGCGACAACGCAATCGATCCAGCAGAGTCAGCCGGCACTTTTTGCAACGTGGGCATTTACATCCCGCTTTGCATTTGCTGCAGCCGCTTTTGCCGCAACCACAGTAGTTGCAACCATCCTGACAACAGTCCGATTGGCAGCATTCACCAGGACACTGATGTCCCACCTGCTGGACCTGGCTGTCCTGAACAGCGGCCGGTACCGGAAGTTCCGGTGCATCAGCCATGACCTGTGAAACAAACATCGCGACAATCGCCATGCTCATCAGTATTCTTGTCAGTGTGGGAATCATCATTCTATCCTGATAAAGTTCAACGAGGCCCTCGTTGTGGCAGATCCTGGAGCGGAGTGCGGAGCGAAACCACATTCCCGTCAATTAGTCGAACAGACGATCACCGGCCCGGGGAGGAAAGTAGAACGAGAACGGACGGTAGTGAGATCGGTACTTCACCGATACTTCCGTTCCCTGCAACTCCCAGCGGTCATGAGATCGAACCCCGAACGGTGTCAGATACCATGAACCTCGGACCTTGTAGTAGTAAGGACCGTACATGGCTTTGTACTGATGAGGATACAGCATCTCATGAGGAGACATCGCCTGGTTTGTGATCATCGTTCCGCCCACATACAGCGGAGTGTTCGGCTGTGGTGAGGGATACAAGGGAGCATTCAGCTGCGGGTAGCCGCCGCCGGTGGGAACAACCTGAACCGGGCCAAGATGGCTGCCATGATTGGCATGCACTTTGGCCACTGGCTGAGCAGGAATCGTCTTCACCGAATGAATCGGCTTGGCGGTCACCACGTGCGGAATCAGACCCGGAGCTGTACTGGCAGCCTGCTCATGGCTCACGATCCGGACATAACCAGCGGACTCTTCCGCCTGCAACGTTCCCCCGAACATTGCCAGCACGGCGAACGTTGCCGTTGCTTTCAAAAGACCTGAGCGTCCGGACATAATCCACCTCCCTGTTGGACTGTTTGTCGCCTGTATCGAACTCAGCGGTTGACGTCCCTGATCAACAACCTTTCCTGGTCGCTGCTGGTTCTCGCTGATCTCGTTCTTGTGTGCCAGATTCGCGTTCTGGCTTCCCCCCGAATGACAGAACACAATTGACGTTCCATCATAACTCAGATTCAGGTTCGGCTATTCACGATTATTCAGATGAGGCATTCTCTTCGAACTGGTCCGGATTCACCAATTTTGCGTAACTGCCCGTCAATTCCGGAGATACAGCGGCCATACAACCCGAAAATCCCTCCGGATCTCTGCAATCCGCACAACCGGAAAACTCCTCAGATCTTGCCCATCTTCAGCCAGAAACCACCTCTGTTGACTCACCTCGTGGCTGAGCCCTGACAACCAAAGAACGTGGTCCAAAGCAATCTCCCCTCCACTTCCAAATAGCGCGTGGCATGCCTTCATCTCAGCGAAACGAAAGCGATAATCCGATCCTGGAGCGGCCTGAGCAGATCGGCAGGCACTGCCTACGGACCAGGTGGAAAGAAAGCCGTAACGGCCGGTGGAGCGATCTGGACCGGTGCCGTACCCGGTGAGGCATTCACAGGTGCTGCAGGGAGTTCCAGCGGGATCTGTGGCTGTCCTTCGTCCTCTTGCAGGCCATCTGGCGGAGTGGTTGTCAGCACTTCCTCACAGGGAAACTGGTGATGGGAATGGCGCGGGTGAATGAAGCTGGAAATCTGCCGGGCCAGTTCCACATTGGTGTAATACATTTGCCAGGCATGCCGGAAACCAATGTCAAATGTCAGATCCAGCTGATAAATCTTGCATAGCCTCGGCCCGAGCTGACGTCGGTCAACAATTGTGGTCCCCGTTTTCGAAATTGCTCGCCCGTAACTGGGACCCACCAGTGGGTAAACCGTCAGCGCCAGATCTTTCCGGTTGACCAGGAGCAGCATCGCATTCAGCTGGGACAATGCCCGATCAAACTGTTGGCCCGGATTGAAAACTTCATGATTCACAGCAGCGGCGGCTAAAATCGCCCGGATTTCCCGCTGGCAGCCACAACAGTCTGGTCGAACGCAGCCTTGAACCCGACCACCCCCCCGATAATGCATGCAGGCAGTAATCACCCGTGCTCCATGACTGTGACCAATCAGACACAGGGGCGAGGAGGCTGGCAGACTGTCGATCAGGTGGGCAAGATAAATCCCGTTGTGGTCGGCCAGATGACCATTGTGGATCACGCTCAAACTCGGCAGCAGTGTATCGACATCATCACTCGGCCAGGCCAGGAAGATCACGTTCAACGCTTCACAGGGCTTGGACTGCTGCAGCCAGGAATAGGTAAAACGGGCTTCATTCAGAGCCTTGTCGATGTTGACAAAGCTGCCATGGACGAACAGAGCAGTCGGTGCTGAAGGATTCAGCGATTGACTCATTTCACTCACCGACGAAGGACGCAGAGACCCTTTCACCGGCTTGTAATAGCACGAAAATGGAAAGGTCTGCGGACAGCAGCCGGGCTGCTGAGGGAGTGAATAGGTGCTGACGACCCAGTAACCACCACATTCCGCGCAGTTCTCGGCACGAATCTGACCCACCTGAACAAACAGCAGGCCAACCAGAACCAGCAACCCGCAGAGGATTCGGTTGAAGAATCGGGAGAACGAAATCATCTCTCGCTTTCATACCTGGAAAAGTTGCCTGAGTCGGATCCACAGTGAGAATTCACTGCCAGAAATAGGGGTGTGTCCGACACTCTTCAGTTGAAAAAGGACTCACCAGATACAGTTCACCCTGTTATCGGCATTTGTTCAATCAGAATCCGGGCTGTTCAGAGATCATCAGCAAGAACCGGGCCAGTTCGTCGCATTTGGCAAACTTGACTTCATCCATGGAATCTGGTGAATGCCCGTTCTGGTCAAATTGGCAAATTCAGGTAGATTTTTCGGACCTGCACTCCTTTTTCAGTAGAGAACAGCATTCTTTTTGAGTTCGATTTGAATTTCCGCGCACTTTTTGCTACATTCCTCCGCTTGCAGAATTTCCAATCCGTTCGGAATTTGAATAAAAAACGTAAGTAGTTATCCGGAAGCAGGTTATGCCTAATACAAACAACGCGAAAAAGGCACTCCGTCAGAGTCACAAAAAACGTCTCGTGAACCGTTCCCAGCGTTCGGCTCTCCGTACTGCCATCAAAAAAGTCCGCACCCTGGTCGCGGAAGGCAAGCAGGAAGACGCAAAAACCGCTTTCCGGTTTGCCGTCAAACGGCTCGATCAGGCTGCCGCCAAACATCTGATTCACCGCAACACGGCTTCCCGTACCAAAAGCCGTCTGTCAAAACTCATCAAGACTGCTGCCTCAGCAACTTAGGTCTGGATTTGACTCTGAATTCAAGAAAACCTCTCCATTGCGAGAGGTTTTTTTATTGATCCTCTTCCGGATCGTTACCGTTAACAGTCTGCACCATTTCAACTCCCGGGCCTGTTTTCATGAGCAATCACGATTCCGATCAATTTGGATTGTTCCCACGAATCATTGGGGCCGTCTTCGGTTTAACCTTCGGGGGAATTGGTCTGACACTCCTGATTTCGCTCTGGAGCGTGCCGTTTCATTCATTCCATTCGCCACCCATGTTCTTTCGCATCACGGGCAGCCTGATGTCCCTCCCTTTCATCGCGATCGGTCTGGGAACTCTTTATCAAATCATTGCTGGAAAACCTGTCAGTCCCGCCAGGCGAAT
>JAGQQT010000312.1 GCA_020426065.1 Planctomycetaceae bacterium
AAGATTCGGTGTAATACGAACCCAGTTCTTTACGCATCTCAACAACCTGCTCATCGGTGATGTCTTTCACTTCTGCATAGTTGGCGAAGTTCGTTTTGAACTGCTCCATGGCCGAAATGATTGACTCATCGGTGGAGAAGGTCAGAATCTGATTCTTGATGGTGGCAAAGTAGTCTTCGATCTGGGATTTTTTGATGTCCCGGACCGCGCTCATCTGGTTATTGATCTGGTTTTCAAAAGCAGTTGTGCTGAACTGCTCGATGTTGCTGAAACCGCTTTTTGCGTTCCAGAAGGCAAAAGTAATTGCCAATGCCATGGGGACGAGTCCACATGCCAGAAAGGTCAGTGTAAGTTTCTTTTGAAGACGCATTATTCTGCTCCGAGATGGATGGTGAATTCTTGAGAGGGAAAAATAGTTACTTCTTATCGCTGCCTGGCACTGTCAGTTTCAGCGTACCCATTGATGCGACAACCTGATCAACATCCAGCAGGATCTTGACATCCTTCCCGGCCTTGGCCATGCCCAGGATGAGGGTTTTGTCGACATCATCTCCCAGTGCGGGAGGCGGCTCGATTTCACCAGAGGGAATGTCCAGCACTTCGCAGACGGAATCTACGAGAATGCCCATTTCAATGGATTCACCGTCCCTTTCAACTTCAGTCACAATGATGCAGTTCTTGCGATCACTCTCGGCTGTGGGGAGTTCCAGTTTGGCACGCAGGTCCATCACCGGGACAATTTTTCCCCGCAGATTGATGACTCCCCGAATGCTCTTCGGAGAATTTGGAATCGGAGTC
Source organism: Planctomycetaceae bacterium (assembly GCA_020426065.1). Classification (GTDB taxonomy): domain Bacteria; phylum Planctomycetota; class Planctomycetia; order Planctomycetales; family Planctomycetaceae; genus Rubinisphaera. The sequence continues at coordinate 799 of JAGQQT010000312.1, forward strand.
ACTTTCATCACTCCGATGATTTCCCGGACTTTCAGGATCTGCAGTCCGAACTGTTCTTCAGCCAGCTGGAAAGTCAGATATTTCCCAGCCAGGTTCCGTTGTGAGCCAGATTTCGTGTTACGAGCATCCTCGACGCTCGGCGTTGCACAAGTAGTCATAAGCGAATGCTCCTTATTTTAGATTACGCGATCCACGCGCGAGTTCGAGTACAGAATGAACATCGAGAATCAGTCCGATTTCGCCATCCGGCATCACTGCCGCTCCGGCGATTCCTACAGAGACTTCGCTCAATGTTGTGCCCAGAGATTTGATCACCACCTGCTGCTGGCCGATGACTTCATCAACCAGAAGTCCAGCGAGACGGTCTTTTTCTTCAATCAGGATGATTGTGCTTTCACAGGTCGGTTTCTTTTCTTTGGACAGGCCGAACACCTGGGCCAGGCGATGGAATGGAACGTTCTGTCCACGGACAGCTACCATTTCTCCACGACCATGCACGGTGGAAAGCATTTCCTGCTGCGGATGCATCTGATGAACGATGCTGAGTGTTGGAATGATGTAGCGCTGATCGGCGACTCTCACCACCATGCCATCAATGATGGCCAGTGTCAGAGGAAGTCTCAGTGAGATGATCGTCCCGACACCAGGTGTCGAGGTCACATGCACGCTGCCACGCAACGCTTCGATATTCCGACGGACCACATCCATGCCCACACCCCGTCCGGAAACTTCGGTCACCTGTTCGGCGGTCGAGAATCCGGGAGCGAAGATCAGCTGATGGATTTCATCATTGGTCAGTTCCTGATTCGGGTTGATAATGCCGCGCTCGATTGCCCGGCTGACCAGTTTTTCCCGGTTCAGACCACGTCCATCATCTTCAATTTCCACATAGATGTTTCCACCTTTGTGAAACGCACGGACCGTAATTTCCGCTGTCCGGGGTTTTCCGGCCTTCACGCGGTCTTCAGGTGTTGCTTCGATGCCGTGGTCAACGGAATTTCGAATCAGGTGGACAATCGGATCGCTCAGTTCATCCAGAATGGATTTATCCAGTTCTGTTTCCGCTCCTTCGATCACCAGTTCGGCTGGCTTGTTCAGCTTGCGGGACAGATCGCGGACAACCCGTTTCGCCTTCTGGAACAGACCGTGAATTGGCATCATCCGGAGAGAAAGACTGAGTTCCTGGAGTTCCCGAGTGATTTTTCTCAGCTGAGAACAGGTTGTTGTATCCTGGTGATGATTCTGCAGCTGATGAACTTCGGCAGTCACCATGGATTCGGTAATCACCAGTTCCCCGATCAGGTCGATCAGTTCATCGAGACGATGACGATCCACCCGCACCGCTTCTGAACGGCTCGCCTGGCTGCTGCTCTCGGTTTCAACACTGGAACCTGCAGAAACTGAGGAACCACTGCTGGTGGTTTCTTCTTCCACCACGGCGGTGGAAGTCTGTTTGGGGACGCTCAATGATTTCAGATCGACTTCACCTGAAACGATGGCACGAATCTGGGTGATGTATTCCTTCCCTTCACTGGTGAAGATCAGGGGAGTTCCTTCATCCAGCGAAGTCTGAACCCGTCGGACCCACATCCGGATACAATCCAGCGTGGCCAGTGTCAGATCCATGGCCTGATTCTGCAGCGTCAGCTTGCCATCCCGAGCCATGTCCAGCATTTCTTCCATGGCGTGGGCGATCTTTTCGATCGGCACCAGTTGGGCAAACCCGGCTGATCCTTTCACGGAATGGAAACTGCGGAATGCGGAATCCAAGGCCTCAGGATTATGAGGATTCTGCTCCAGGGTCAGCAGGTCAGCCTCGACATGTTCGAGATGCTCGGTGGCATCTTCGATGAACAGGCCCAGCATGTCCGGATCACCATTGAACAGGACATCCTGCTGGGCATCCTCGCGACGTGATGGGGCATGAGCACCTGGATCTGTAGTATTGAGAACTTCAGCCAGGGCCATGGCTTCTGCGTAACCGGCTGATTCCTGGATTGACGTCTGATCTGTTTCGACTTCATCAGCAGTCAGTTCAGGGAACTGTATTTCATTGTACGACTTCCCGTGCAGTTTGACGTCCTGCAGGCAGGAGAGCGTTTGGGAAGTTGTCTGGATGACCTGGCCGAATGAGTATCCTTCTTCAGGTCCATGTCGCAGATTATGCAGGCAACGTTCAACCGCCCCGATGGCTTCTGGTGAGGAACCTTTTTTCAGGGTACCCAGCAGGTCATTGAGGATATCCGTCAGTTCATCAGTTTCCGGACTGTCGAAGGTGTCGACTTCCATCAGCTTCAAAACTGCCTGATCGATATAATCGATCGAATTGTCGGACCCCGAATTGACTGGAGCTGGCTGCATGAAATCCTGCTCGGTTACAGGTTCACAGACATCGCAGTCCATGGATGGGGTCGGTTGTGCTGTTTCAGCAGCAGGCTTTTGTGGAAAAGTGGTTGAAACCGAACTTTTTCCATGCTGCTTGATGTCCTGCAGGTTGGTCAGAGTTTGGGAGATGGCCTGAATCACCTGGCCGAAAGCCATTTTTTCTTCAGGTCCATGTTTCAAACTGTGAACACAACGCTGGACAGCCTCGACAGCCGCTGGTGTTTCTTCAGTGTTCAGGCTGTTTGACAGTTCAGTCAGTATGCTCGCCAGCTCATCTGCCTCTGGTGTGTGGAAATCATCCACTTCCATCAGCTTCAGGACCGCTAGGTCGATACTGTCAATCGTATGATTTGACACAAATTCTCTCCTGGCAACGTGAGTGGCGATTCGCCGTGATCACCGGTATTAGCCGACGGTTGGGCAGAGGGGATTAATTCAGGCAACATCAATGTCGCGAAAAGGCATCATTGTTGCCGCGAATCAACCATACAACGCCTGTTAATGCGTGACGGTCGGGGAAGGAAGAATGTCTGAGAGAGCCAGCAAAACTTCAAAACGTATGCTGCATATTCAACTGAAGTGGATTGTGCGGGTTCTGCGGCCCTCTCACTGCAGAACAACTGCAGGAGTTTCATCCGGAGGAAATGACCGTAAAAAGCAAAAAAAGCTGAAAAATCCCTCAAGTTTAGCTCATGGTTATAAGCGTGCCTGAGCAATTGCAGGAGAAGAAAGTGGTTTTGCAGCTTTATTGAAGAGTGGGGAGCACTTGCAGCATGCGGGCAACATATTTGCCCAGGATATCGGTCTCAAGATTCACCCGATCACCCGTTTTGCGGAGGCCGAGTGTTGTGACCGAAAGTGTATGTGGTATCAGTGCAACACTGAACCGGTCGGTTGTAGCATCCACTACCGTCAAGCTGATGCCATCAACTGTGATGGACCCTTTTTCAACCAGGTATGGACTGAGTGCCGTAGGGATGCGAAACCAGATTTTTGTCCATTCCCCTTCTGGCAGGATCTGGTCGACAGTTCCAGTGGCATCCACGTGTCCCTGAACAAAGTGCCCGCCTAATCGGCCGTCTGCAGGCAAGGCCCGTTCCAGGTTGACTGATGAACCCGGGATGAGTTCACCCAGGTTGGTCCGGCTCAGGGTTTCTGTTCCTGCCTGAAAAGCCCAGCAGGAACCGGTGATCTCGACAATCGTCAGACAACACCCATTGATGGCAACGCTATCGCCAATGGCACTGGTGTTTTCCTGCGACATGGACAGAGGAACTTCGACCGTGAGCCGAACACCATTTTCTTCTCTCAGGAGTTCCCTGACGATTCCCTGACCTTCAATAAGACCTGTAAACATGAAACTGGATCATTCAGGAGTGGAAAATATAATCGTGATCGAGATACTGACGAACCAGATCCCATTTCTTATTGCCAGCAACTTCTGGTGGAGGGCTCCCTTAAAACGGGAACACCCGGTCTGTCAATTAGTTGCTGTCCTCTTCTTCAGCAGGTTTATCTGAAGTGTTTACCCTGGTCTTGTTTTCAGGTTCAGGATCTGTTTGCCCCTCAGGTTTTAGCACACTCTCTGCTGCGGGTGAACTCTTCGTTTCTGCCGCTGGCTCAGTGAGTGTATTCTGAACGCTGGTTGGATCCGGATCAACTACGGCCGGCTTTTCCTCGCTGGTCTGGGGATCAGTGGGTTTTTGTGTTTCTTCTGCCGATTTCTGTTCTGGTTGTGCCTCTGCCTGTTCGGGAACAAACAGAGAACTGGCCATCATTTCCGGTTGCATCCAGCTGATCAGTCGCGCGGCCATCTTAGACGCCACTGTCTTGAGACGCAGCACAACCATCGAGTGCGAGGTCACGCGGTAAACCTGGCCCTGTCTCATCAAACCAAATGATCGGGAGACATCGCTGGTGTCTACCAGTGGTTTCCAGAATTCATTCTGCTTGTGAGCGGGAAGCGTGAAGTCTATGGAATGATTGTGGGCATTCAGCAGCATCAGAAATGAGTGCCCTGAAATCTGTCGACCTCTTTCATCGACCTCATCCATCTGATCACCCTCAAACCGCACTGCCAGGCAGCGCACATGAGGCTCATGCCAGTCGGTATTGGTCATGACTTTGCCATTGGGGGTCAGCCAGGTGATATCGCGGACATTTTTCCCACGGATGGATCGTCCCTG
>JAGQQT010000313.1 GCA_020426065.1 Planctomycetaceae bacterium
TCACCGATTCGTTCTGTGGCTTCAAAGCGTATCGGACTTCTGCTTTAAAGAAACTCCGGTTGACCATTGATGGTTATGCCATGCCGCTGCAGCTGTGGATTCAGGCAGCCTGTGCAGGCATGAAAATTGTCGAAGTTCCTGTGCCCCGAATTTACCTGGAAGAAAAACGCTCTTTCGGTGGTTCACTGGATGATTCTGCCATGCGGATGCAACATTATCAGGAAGTGATCCGTGCGGAGCTGGATCGTCTCTCGGCAGACTGTCGACAGATTCCTGTTCTCCAGGCGACTGATGAGTAACCCAACATTCCTGACCGCTGATCTGCCCTGATCCTGATTGAAATTGACTGGCTATGGACTGTTCCGCGTCGGCTGGGAGTTTGAGAGCTTCGCACACAACTCCCGTTGAGCACATTCCGCGACATTATCGCGTCCCCCGCCAGGATGAAGGGCTGCTGATTGACCCTCCACTCAGCCAGGTCCAGGAACAGATTCTGCAAGCCACGGAGAACTTCCAATCCCGGCCGGCCTCTGTCTGGGGGGAATCCCTGCAGGACTTGAGGACCTCCGCTCGCCACGAGCTGACACAACTGCTGAATCTGCCGGACCTGAATCCCAATCAACCGCTCATCCTGACTGGCCATCAACCCGAGTGGATTCATCCGGGCGTCTTTCTGAAATCATTGGTGGCAGTGGCTTGTACGGAATCAACCGGAGGCATTGCCGCTCACATCACGATTGATTCCGATACGATCAAAACCCGGACGATCACTGTCCCTCAATGTGATCAGGGAGTCTGGACACACCAGAGGATCCCCATCCCCTTGTTAAAATCCGGCATCCCCTGGCAGGAAGCCCGCTGGGCTTCTTCCAACGTCATCCGAAAATTCAATAACGCATTGCAGACAACTGAAGACTGTCTGCAGGAAAGTCCAATTGCCTCACGACTTCTGGAGTCATTTCCCGATATCAATCTGACCCCTGTCGAGATGATGATTGCCCTGCGTCAGTCGGTTGAGCAATCTGCCGGAGTGGACCTGCCGGATGTCCGCTTGAGTGCACTGACCCAGACACCGACCTGGCGATGGTTTCTCGCCGGTCTCATTACCAATGGCGAATCTCTATGTCAGGCCTACAACGCCGCTCTGGCCCGCTACCGCAAGGGGAATGATCTCCACAGCAACTCTCATCCCATGCCGGACCTGCAACATGATGATTCCCTGACTGAACTCCCGCTCTGGTATTGGACCGTTGAGAATCCGCAAAGGAAAGCAGTCTGCCTGCGGTGGGAAAATGGAAAACGACTTCTGACCACCCGAGACGGCAGGCAGGAAACTGTTCTGCCCGGAAACATGAGCGAAAGAGCGGAGATCATCTCTGCTCTGGAAACTCTTCAGGCCAATGGAGGCCGGTTGCAGACCCGGGCATTGATGACCACGCTCTACCTGCGTTTGTTCCTCGCTGACTGGTTCATCCACGGAATTGGTGGAGCGAAATACGATGAGGTCACCGATGATCTGATGCAGACCTGGCTGGGCCTCACTCCCCCTCCGTTTCAGGTGGCGACAGGAACATTCTGGCTGCCACTCAAGAAGGGACCAGAAAAACGGGAAGAGAGCCTCCAGGACAATCGCAGAAAATTGCGAAGAGCCCGTTTCCATCCGAACATCCTGTTCGACGAGTCAGATCGAGTCAGATACGCCAGTCTGCTTGATCGCAAACAGGAACTGATCCTGGCGCAACAGCAGTCCCGCACAACCGGACTGAGTCGGAGTCAAAGAAGAAAACGAACGCCCGACAATCAGGAACGGTATCGGGAACTGGAAACGGTCCGTTCAGAGCTGGCGAAAATTGTGGAAAACCGTCTCGCTCAACTGGAACAGAAATGTCATGAGTTGAAGAATCAACAACAGCAGCGAGCGATCGCAGAATATCGCGAATATCCAATTTTGTTATATTCCCAACAGATGTTGCAGAAAATCCGTAATCAAGTCATGCAGTCATAAACTTCGGTTTCTGACTGCATCCCTTCTCAAGGATCATCTCCTGATGAATATCTCACTGGTAAATCGCCGGTCCACAGACCGGAATGCCTCAGTCTTGGCAGCGTTGCTGCTGGCAACTCTCTGTCAGTTCGGCTTGAATCCCCTCCCCTGCCAGGCATCGGATGCAGCTCTGAAAGCTGCCCGGATGGCGGAGCGGGAATTGATTTACTCCGACCTGATGTATTTCTCCGCCGATGCAATGGAAGGCCGGGATACCGGGAGCGAACAGCTCACCGAAGCGGCTCAGTTCCTGCATCATCGGCTGGAAGAGTACGGTTACACCTTCCCGGAATCGGAACCGGATGGATTTCAGGAGTTTGTCATTCCCGGCAAGCCTGCCCTGGGTGAAAACAACAAACTGATTGTCAGCGGCGCTGTCGAGAATACATGGGCCGTCAATGAACAGTTTCGCACCTGCTCCTTCGGAGGGAGCGGCGAAGTGAATGCCCCGGTCGTCTTCTGCGGATATGGAATTGACGATCAGGAAAATGGATTTGATGAGTTCGCAGAAATTGAACTGAAAGGCAAAATTGCCCTGATCATGCGCCGGGTGCCCCAGCAGAAAAAGTTTGGCAGCCCGTACGTTTCCAAAAACGGAGTGATGGATGCCCAGCGGGCGGGACTCCGCACCAAAGCCCAGAACGCCATTGATCGAGGAGCGGTCGCGATCCTGTTCGTCAATGATCCGACATCCGCTGCCAACGACAAAGATGTATTGTTCCCGTTCGGATACGGAGGGACCGCAACCTTTCCCGAACTCCCGATCATGCAGATCAAAGTCGAAACGGCCGATATCCTGCTCAAAGCAGGCATGGGAAAAACGCTTGCCGAACTCGAAACGGCCATCGATGAGGCCCTGAAACCGCACTCGGCAGAATTGAAGAACGTCACGGTGCAGATGCAGACCGACATTGACCTGACGGAACTGCATGCGGCCAATGTGATCGGTGTGCTGGAACCAACTGTCGGCAATTCGAACGAAACGATCGTGCTGGGAGCCCATTACGATCATGTCGGCTGGGGCACAACCGGTTCGCTGGCACCGGGTACGAATGCCATTCACAACGGAGCCGATGACAATGCCTCGGGCAGTATTGCCCTCTTGATGCTCGCCAAAAGACTGGCGTCTCTCAATATCGAACGCAGACGGCGAATTGTGCTGATCTGGTTTGCTGCGGAAGAAAAAGGGCTGCTGGGTTCCAAGCATTACGTCAAGAAGCCGATCTATCCGCTCGACCAGACCATCGCCATGTTGAATCTCGATATGGTGGGGCGGATGTCGGATGAGAAAGTGACCGTCTTCGGCGTCGGGTCCAGCGATGTGTGGAACGGTTGGCTGGATCCGCTGGAAAAGAAAACTGAACTGAATTTCTTCCGGGAGAAAAAAGCATTCGGGCCGAGCGACCATGCCTCGTTCTATGAAAAGCAGGTGCCGGTCCTGCACCTGTTTACCGGACTCCACGAAGATTATCACCGGCCGACAGATGACCTGGATGAAATCAATATTCAGGGAATTCAGCGGATAGATGATGTGCTGGAAGGGCTTGTGCTCGAACTGCTCCGCACACCGGAACGCCCTCAATACATTGAAATCAAGGAATGGATTCGCGTCGGACAGCATGCAGGCGGACGTCCGAATCTGGGACTGATCCCGTATCTGGAATCTCCAGACTCACCACTCCTCATTCAACAGGTTGTGGATGGGAGCCCCGCTGAGCGAGCAGGATTGAAACCCGAGGATTCGATCATCGAATTCAACAACCAGCCTGTGACCAATCGGGAACAGTTCTGGAAACAGGTTGACCAGTCTCAACCGGGTGAGACATATCCCGTGAAAGTGTTACGGGATGGCGAACCGGTCGAATTATCAATCAAGCTGGGGAAACCCAGGTAACACGACATCCAACGAGGAGAAAACAGATGAACCTCGCAGAAAACCCCTGGCCCGCCGTCATTCTGGCTCTTGTGTTTGCGATTCTGTTTCTCCTGCGAGGTTCCAGTACCGGCCTGATGAAACACTGGCTGATCGCGGGATTCTTCCTGCTGATCGCGGGGAGTGTGTACCTCTACGAACTCTCCGTGATCACTCCTGCGGAAGAAGTCGAACTGCAGGTCCAGCAACTCCTGCAGAACTGCATCGACAACAATCGTGAGCAGGTGGTCGAGGCCATTTCGGATGGTCAAATGGGATTGAAGGCGATGGCCATGGCGGGCTTGAGCCTGGCCGATATCCATGATGACTTTCATCTCAGTGATCTGTCGGTTGCGATGGCCGGCGAAAACTCCCGAGCCGTTTCCCACTTTCGAGGAAACGGCACCGTTTCGGTCTCTTCTCTGTCACAGTCCAGTCATGTGGCTACACGCTGGGAGCTGACCTGGCAGAAAGAAAACGATGCCTGGCGGATCATCAATATCCGCAGACTCGATCCGATTACCGGTGAAGAGATGCAGGTGCTCAAACGAGCCGAACACTGAGAGAGGGTCTGGATCGACCCTGGAAACGCTGATTCCTTGCGAAAAGTTGTCAGAGAAAGCTATCGTGTCTCTGTTCAGCAGTGGACACATTCTCGTGTCTGTCAGGGACTGGAATTTCAATTTCCATGAACTGCAACGTTGACGCTCATTCTGGATTCACCTCACCAGTAATTCAGAATGGATACAACACCCGGTTTCCACTGCCATCATCCTTTCAGATCATTTCAGTGACGGAGCACCAGTCGGTCGCTTGCGATCGAGGTTCTGTCTCAGTCGGGAACAGAGGAGGCAACCGATGGGAGAATACAACGATCACAAGGAACATCGCAGCACACTCGTCGAACGGCTCGATTCAGACATCGGAGAAGCCTCTGCAGGAATTGGTGTGATGCTGTCGGAACTGATTCGACGGACCTTACGGGGTGGCGTGGCCAAAATCGAAGAGGAGATGGATCAGTACGTCGAGGAAAAACTCGAAGTTTCGATCTCCGAACAGATGCCACGGTTTGAACAGACCGCCTCCAAAATGGCCGAAGGGACCGCCCGAACAGTTGCCTCGTCCCTGATCACCGAGACCGAAGACCGTCTATCTGGTCAGATTGATGAGACACGCAAACAGGCCGAGACCAACGTCTCCACCGCTCGCCAGGATCTGACACAGGAAATTGCCTCCACCAGGCAGCAGGTTGAAGAACAGACTCGTTCCCTGCTGGCCGGAGAAATTGGCAGCCTGAAGGAAAAATCCTACAAGACCTACGAAAACATTCAGAGCGCTCTCCAGCAGCTCAGCAGCACTGCGGACTCCCTGAAGACTGAACTTTCCGCCGAGCAGCAACAGCGAACTGATGA
>JAGQQT010000314.1 GCA_020426065.1 Planctomycetaceae bacterium
CTGATCTTCCAGGGGAACATCCAGTTCGGCCAGAGCATTGAGATTGATTTTGCCCGACTCCAGTCCCACTCCAAACATGACTGATCCCTGCTGATAGGTCAGATCTCGAGAAACGAGAGTAACCATCAGATCATTGGGAACTTCAGCCGCTTCATTCCCCGGTAGAATGACCTGCCAGGCATACTCTTCAGGGGTCAGGCTGAGAAAATCCTGTGGATCCAGTTCCGGATCGGTTAACAGGGCAATCGCATAATCGATGCCGGAAAGAGCCGCCTGATGAGCCTGGGATTCCTGTTTCAGGTAACTGACAACCTGCCGCTCGGTCGTCATGCGGTCCGCAAACTGGTAGCAGCTCAATGCGGCCAGAACAATCACGACCATCACTATCGGCAGCAGAATCCCCCGCCGGCTGTGTGAGCCAGCCAGTGCCCGCAGATTGAGCGGGGGGTGATTGCCAGGGAGTGAAAATCGCATGCGTTTCATCAGGGTATCAACACCACAAACAGACTTTCGGGCTGCTGGAAATCGGGAAAAGGCCTTCTCCAAAGGATGATTGGACCATTTTCGGGGCACAATCGGAACAACGGGAACGATTCTGCTCCTGCAACTGTTCCGGTTGAATTGTCTCATGGCAGGGATCATACTGCCAGAGTGAAGACAGATTTGTTCCCAGAAAGGTGCTGTCCATGTCCGCCCTGCTGCGATGTACACTGCTGGTTCTCGTACTCTTCAACACAACATCTGCACTAAATGGTGCGGAAGCAACCTGGACAATCCAGCCAGGTGACCGGATTGTGTTTCTGGGAGGCACGTTTGTAGAGCGGGAAAACAGCTACGGCCTGATCGAACTATCACTCCGGACCGCCTTTCCCAAAACGCCTTTTACATTCCGCAACCTGGGCTGGTCGGGAGATAATATTCAGGGCGAATCCCGTGCGTACTTCGGTCCTGTGGCCGATGGCTACAAGCATCTGCTGGAGTATGTCACGGCAAATAACCCGACCCTGCTGCTGGTCTGTTATGGTCAGCACGCTGCTTTTACAACTCTGGAACAGCAGGCTGATTTCATTGCTGCTTACGAAAAGCTGCTGCAGGATCTGGCCGCTCCCGACCGTCGAATTGTTGTCGTGGGACCACCCTTGCATGAGGCGGTCTTTGTACCGGAGTCTGTTGTGTCCCAACGCAACGCCATGACTCAACATTATGTGAACGCCATTTCCGAGATGTGTGCCCGACGCAACATTGCTTTTGTTGACCTGTCCAGTCCGCTCGAACAACTCAAGCAGGAAGCGGGACTGAAACAGCTGACCGAAAATGGAATCCATTTCAACCGGGATGGTTACATTGCTGTCGGAGAAGTGCTTTGCCGCTCGGCCGGAAAGACTTTGCGACATGAAGGTGAGTTCCTCCTGCAAGACTCCCAGTTTCAAGCAGCCGCCGCTCCAGTAACTGAGCAGATTCTCTGGAAAAACGAACTCTATTTCCACCGATTTCGTCCGCAGAACGAAACCTATCTGCGAGGTTTCCGAAAGCATGAACAAGGGCAGAACGCCAGGGAAATCTATGAGTTTGATGCGATTGTCGACTCGGCTGAACAGAAACTTCAGTCACTGGCAGAGAAAACTCTCCCCGACTGGTCCCGCTGAGAGTAGAACTGTTGCGAGTTGAATGCGCATAAAAAACTCCCCTGCTGAGAGGGGAGTTTTTTTATTGGAGCCTCGAATCGTTATTTCTTCTTCAGACTGATTTCAAAGGGAATGGTTTCCGTTTCGGTTTTTACCTCTGCCAGCAGTTTGGTTTGGGTGGGACTGCTGTACTCAGGGGGAATGTGCTCCATGCCCACAGCAGTCTGCTGTTCGGCAGGCATATCTGCGGGGAAAGGACTTCCGTCGGGCTGGGCAAATTTGGAAATGGTCACCAGGTAACTTCCGGGAGGACAGCCGGTACGACCATCTACAAAATTCAGTTCATAGTTTCCATCTGTGTCTGTCATTCCATATGCAGGTTTCCCTATCTGTTGTCCGTAAGGAGCATAGGTAATCATCGCACCAGAGAGAGGCTCTCCATTGGCGGTGACTTTTCCAGTCACTGGAGTTAAGACCACATCGACCACGTTTGAACCACCACAACCAGTCAGCAATGTCCAGGAACAGAGTCCTGCCAGCATCACCAGCGGTCGTAATTTTACACTTCTCATGTTTCCATTCCGTTTCAAAAATTCTCGATCATTTTCATCTGGATCAAAATCGATCCAGATTAAGCCTGACCCGATGAATCAGAACTCGCCCAGAATCTGGCCATCGGCAATGTAGGCCAGATTCACGCGGGTTGCGGCATTTAGATTTTCACTGAGAAACCGCACCGAGCCATCTGCCAGGACGACCTGGGCACCACCATTGTGCAGACTTCCAACAAGTCCCCAGTCTTTCAGTTGAGTCTGGGACAGGTTCGCATTGGGAGGTACAGACCAGGAACAACAGACACTGAAGTCATTGATGCCGTTACCAGCAGCCAGATCAACTCCATTCCCGACCCACTTGGAATAGCCCCAGGTTTGGCCAACGCCGTTCTTCACATCGAGAGTTGTTTCCGCCACCATGACAGTGTTACTTGTCCCATCAGTCAGATCCCGAAACTTGCAGGCTGAGTAAACACCGAACATACGCCGGGTGGTCAGCCCCCAGGCATTCCAGGCTGTGGCGCTGCTGCTGTAACGTCCTACTGAAAAATCATAGTTTGTTTTCGCTCCTGAATGCCCTGCTGCCGCACCACCTGGATAGATCTCGTAGGCAGTGCTGGTACCCAGATACTTATTGACACCGTTATCCGAGGGGCATAACAGCGCCGGAATGAGCTGGCTGACAACTGCTGCATTGCCACTCGTGGGAATCGTGGAGGCAGGATGAACCAGTGGTGAGGGAGGTGTTCCACCTGTTCGCACATACGCCCCGGTCGGATAATTTCCATCGAACTGATCAAACAGGGCTGCCTGTTCGAGGTAGGGCAACAGGCCTAACCAGCCACGATGATTCACCGTGAAGTGTGTGGAGTTGGCCGTGTTCGCCGTATTATTGCTTTCAATGGAACCATCGGCCGAAGTGCTGTAAGGGAGCACCGAGAACGTATCGTGATAGTTATGCAAAGCAAGACCAATCTGTTTCAGATTGTTTTTGCAACTACTTCTCCGTGCTGCTTCCCGGGCCTGCTGGACTGCCGGCAGCAACAGAGCAACCAGAATGGCGATGATCGCGATCACAACGAGTAACTCGATCAGGGTAAATCCTTTACGACTCCGCAAGGAAACAGTTCTCATGGGACTTCCTTCAATTCTGAGAAATGAATTAGAACGCTGGATAAATGCAGGATTACAGGTGAGGAGCGCGGAGGGTAAATCAGACCAGATCAATTCATTCGCATGCACTACCAGAGTTGACACGCACGTGACTGATTCCAGTGCTTTGTAACAATTGCAATTTTCAGACCGCAGCTGTCAGATGCAGACATTTTTTCGAAATTTCTCTTCGGATTGCCCGAAATCAGCGAGAAACAAATCTCTTCCGATGCGAAAAGTGCATCCCGCAACAGCAACGCTGCACGACATCAAAGCAACGAACATATGCCCTGTATTCCACAGACATGAGAACTTACTCGCACTCATGTTCATAGCCGAATGGATCGTTAGCTTACGGGCCGAAACGGATAGAACCAGATTCCATAAGGTTGTTGCTGAATCGGTTGTGGTGGCTCGAAACGTTGGGGATGAGCCAGTTCCCAGGCCTGGTAATTTGTGAGAGTCAGCCCTTCTACGCAGGCCACTTTTTCATCTTCCTGGATTGCCGGACGGCAGCGATGGATTTCGACTGTGCCGACGATCAAACCCCTGGGAAGCGTGTCCGGGTTGAGATTGAAAGTTGAAATGGCAGTCTGGGCAAATTGCTCCGTTGCCAGTGTGCGGGCGGCGTAAATGTAGATCCGGCCACGCACACGGGTTGATTGACGACGGAGTTCAATTGTCTTTTGACCGCTGAGGATCAGTTCGGCCCAGGGTTGACGGATTCCCAGCGCGATTTGCCCCGGATCGAGCGGCGGGTTCATTCTCCCGGCTTTCGCACACCAATCGACAACAGCAGATTCGCCCACAATGCCTGATCGCCGGTCTGAATCGTCAGCACCAGATCGCGAGACGCAACCGCTTCATAAAAGTCCCACTTTTGAATCGGCTCAAGTTTGAGCGAAGAGTTGGCCCGCTTCAGAATATCCCGATACTCATTCCAGACGGGAGGATCTCCGGAACCGGCATAAGGATCATCCGCCGGAATCCCCATCGTGTTGATGATATCAATCGGAATGGCGGTCAGCAGAACTTCCAGCACCTGGGACACCGTCACGAGCCCGGGAGTCAGATTCAGGGAAACCAGTTGAGCATTCGGCCCCAGAGTCGATGAAGCGGGATAATTGCCATCGGCAATCAGGATTTTACTGTGATGCCCCGCACGACCAATAATGGCATTGATTTCGGGATGAATGAGCTGATGCTTCAACATGTTGACACTCTTCGGGATGAAACGACCTGATTGGAAAGGTTTTAGACAGCGGCCCCATCATATCGGCAATGGCTGTTCAGTTGAACCGTGCGGGAATGTGGACAGCAGAAGGAGTCCTCTTGACCCCAATGCGAAGATGAGGCACGATGCGGGGGCAATTTGGAATTGCAGGCACTGAAATCGGAGCGGGAAATGGAGCCCTCGGCATCTGACAATCTGGATGAAGTTTTCAGCGAAGATGCGATCGAGCAGGCGTATCAGCAGGCGCTGCGTGCGTCTGAGGAAGCGGGTGTCGTTTCGCCCCCACCAGAGTGGACTCCTTCCTCGGAGAATCAGCTTTCAGAAGCGAATTCTCATCAGGCTGAACCGAAAGAAAAGCAGGCACGCTCATCCCTGAACGCCAGCGGACCCCGTTTCAGTCCCGAGCAGATTGTCGAGGCACTGCTGTTTGTGGGGGGAGAGAGGTTACCCGCCCGCAAGATCGCCGGGTTTCTGGGCGAAAACTACAGCGCCGAAGCGGTGCGTGATCATGTGGACGCACTGAATTCCCGCTACGACCAGCAGGGGCGTCCGTACGAGATCATTCTGGGCAAGGAGGGATACCAGATGTCCCTCCGCTCCGAATTTCAGAAGCAGCGGCATTTTGTCTTCGGCCAGGGTCCACGCGAAGTGAAGCTGGGACCGGAGGCATTGGAAGTGCTGGCGATGGTGGCGTATCAGCAACCGATTACGAAAACGCAGTTGACCCAACTCGACCGCAATGGCGTGATGTCCACTGTCCGGCAACTGATTCGGCGCGAGTTGATCTCCACCACCAA
>JAGQQT010000315.1 GCA_020426065.1 Planctomycetaceae bacterium
AACGGACCAGGACCTCACTCAACCCAAGTTGATTGAATTGATCACCACCGCCGGGATCACGATTGAGGCCAAGCATCCCGGAATGCAGATCTCCGGCGGCCGCGATCCGCTGCTGGACCGGGCGGAAACGGCTCGCCGTAATCATCTGACCTCCGCTCTCGCTGAGCCACGCAAACTGCCCGGAGCTGCTCCCTGGGAGCAGGCCGGTCCCAGTTTCAGTTTTGATGATCTGTATGTCGAAACCCCCGCTGCTCCTCAACGCCGGATTATCATTTCACCGCGAAGCTTCGGCATTGGATTCGACGTCAAAAGTTTCCTCTCTGAAAAGTCCTCTCCACCCGAGCAGGTGACCGTGATCACTCAGGGAGTGAACGTGATCATCGAAGGGGTGGGGAACGTGCAGGGGGTGCCGATCGAAGCTCTCGATTTTTCCGCTGATCAGATCGTAATCTGGAAGCAGGCTTCGCAGGATGGCTCCTTCACGCCCGAGATGCTGCAGGATGCCGATGCTCCCCTGCAACTTTACCTGGAAGGAAACATCGAGATCCGTCAGGGGAATCATGTGCTGCGGGCTTCCAAAGCCTATTACGATATCCGTGAAGATCGAGCGGTCCTGCTGGATGGCGAATTGCGGGTGCATCTGCCTGAGATGAATGGGGATATCAAACTGCGGGCGGAGCGGATCCGTCAGTTGTCCCATGAAAGTTATCACGCCGAAAATGCCTGGATCACTGGCAGCGAATTTGGTGTGCCGACGTATCGGATGGAAGCGGGAGATATCTTCCTGGAAAACCGGTACGACCGCGGATGGATTGGTCGGGGGAACCCGGAAATCGATCCGCAAACCGGGCTGACCGTTGCTCAACCACGTCCCTGGATTACCAGTTTGAATAACCGCTTCCGAGTGGGAGAAACTCCGGTCTTTGGGACTCCCTACATCAGTGGACCAGCGGAAGATCCGCACATTCCGATCGAAAGCATCACGCTGTCCCAGGACAGCATTTATGGTGGTCAGCTGAAAACGGTCTGGAATCTTTCGAAGCTGCTCGGGATTCGGACGGATGCCAATCTGGACTGGAATCTGCAGACTCACATCTACACCGAACGGGGCTTCTGGCTGGGAACCGATGCGGAATACTCAGGGGCACAACCGATAGGAACTGCCGGGAGTTATTACGGCGAAAGTGAAGCGGTCTGGATTAACGATTTCGGCTCTGACAACCTCGGACTGGATCGCAGAAATCTGCCTGTGGATAACGACACACGCGGCAGAATGTTGTGGCGGCATCGTCAGTACATGACGGATTCCGTCTGGGTGACTGGGGAACTCGGTTTCCTGAGTGATCGAAACTTCCTGGAACAATTCTACGAAGAAGAGTTTGATCACGGCAAAGACAATGAAACACTGCTCAGCCTGAACTATCAGGAAGACAATGTTGCTGCGGGATTGATGACCCGGTTCCAGCTGAACGAATTTGAAACGGATACCAACTGGCTGCCGAAAGCCGACCTGACCATTCTGGGGGAACCGCTGTTGTGGGATACCCTCGTCTACAGTTCCCGCACTTCTGCAGGTTATGGAGAACTTCGTCCGGGTGATCTTCCTGATGATCCGGTGCTGGACCGCTACATCCCTCTTACCTACACACCCGAAGCAGAGGGGATGGTCTTTTCCAGCCGACATGAAATATCCGCTCCTTTCCAGCTGGGGGCAGTCAAGCTGGCTCCTTATCTTCTGGGAGAAGCTGCTTACTGGCAGGATGATGGCTACACCGGAAACAGTCTGTCCCGCTGGTATGGCTCAGCCGGAGTTCGAGCAAACGTCATGCTCTGGAAAGCTTATCCGTATCTGTTTAGCCCCTTGCTCGGAATCAACGGGCTGGTCCACAAGCAGAATATCGGAGTCGATTATTATTTTGCCGACTCCTCGGAAGATCTCAGCAATGTGCCTCAATACAACGAGTTCGATGAAAACGCCCAGGAGCGATTCCGTTCCCGGCTGATCTTCAACAGCTTCGGCTTCCTGAATGCGAATCAGCTCAATCCGGCTTACGATCCCCGTTTCTATGCGGTGCGAAGTGGAGCGGCCCGCAACGTGACCTCTCCCTACTTTGAACTGGTTGATGATCAGCAGGTAGTACGGATGACCTGGTCACATCGTCTGCAGACGAAAGTGGGACCACCGGAGCGTCAACGGATCAAAGACTGGATGACTCTCGACCTGGGACTCTCCTATTTCCCGAATGCTGCGGATGACAACTTTGGTGAAGACTTTGGCCTGCTGACCGCCAACTACATGTGGGATGTGGGAGCGAGAACCAAACTGCTGGCCAATGGACAATTTGACTTCTTTGAAGCTGCTCCTCAAAGCTGGGATGTGGGCATCCTTACGCAACGCAGCGAGCGTGGCAGTATGTATGTCGGTTATCGGGAATTATCCGCCGGTCCGCTGGAAAGCCAGTTGCTGACCGGCAGTGTCAGTTATGCGATGAGTCCGAAATGGATTGCCACCTTTGGCACGGCTTATGACATTGCAGAAAATCGGGATCGGGGGCAGTCGCTCACGATTACCGGCATCCGCTCCGACTTCCTGATTCATGTCGGGATCTCAGCAGACAGCAGCAAAGGAAACTTCGGAGTGGGCTTCATGATCGAACCTCGACTCGGCCCCCTCAACGGGAATTCGAACAGACTGAGCTCACTGCTTGGCGTGCAGTAATGGAATGAACACATGTCTGGACAATCCACCCTCTCAAACTGGACCTCACCCCAAACCCGGGACCAGAATTCCGATGATGCGGACAAGCATTCAGAAGTACACCGTTCTGGCTGGCGGGAACGACTGGTTCAGGCGGAGCGAGGACTGACCACCGGGTTCCGCACCAACAGCGCCCTGTTTTTCCACTTCTTTGCCGTCAGTACCCTGGCCAGTGCCGGAATAGTGGTGGAACTGTCCATCTTTTCCTGGGGGATTGTCCTGCTGTGTGTCTCGGTCATCCTGGCCATGGAACTGGTTTACAGTTCCCTGAACAAACTGATGGTTCATCCAGAAGAGCCGCTCCCGGCTGCCTGGGAAGAATGGATCAATATGATCACCTCTGCCTGCATGATCCTGCTGTCAGGTGCATACGGAACAATCCTGCTGCTGCTCAGCTCCCGCATGCTGGAACTGAACTGGTTTTAAAACTGGTTTCTGGGTGAACAAGCTGCCGCAAAGGCAGTTGTCCTGCCCCTTTCTGTGCCCCAGTGAGCCCGCCAGAAATCGACTCTGTGCCCCGATTGTCGCTTGAATCCTCTCTGTGCTGTACCCACAATAATTATCTGATCAGCACCCGCTGGAACTAACTCTCTCAACCTGTCCAGAGAATTCTGCAGCGTTCGTTTGCACTCTGGAGAAGGGAGGGATTATGGTAAGTCAGGTCTCATCAACGGAATTCGATCAGAATTCAGCTCATCAGTTCCCAATTTTTGGGTCTGGTTTTCAGTCGCAAAAGAAAAACGGATAACAGTATGCAATTTTTAGAAGGCAACACCGTCGGGATCGATCTGGGGACAACTTTTTCCTCAATTGCCCAGATGAATGAGCAGGGCGAACCAACAGCCATTCTGAATGCAGATGGCCGAACCATTACACCGTCCATTGTCATCCTCAGTGAGGAAGGACAGGTGGTGGTGGGCCCGACGTTTGAGCGGATGTCCGTGGAGGATCCCGAACGAATCATCGAGGCCATCAAACGCCAGATGGGGAACAAGGATTTCTTCGTCGTTTATCAGAACAAGAAACTGACTCCGGAATTCATCTCCGCTCTGATTCTCAAAAAGCTGAAGCAGGATGCCGAAGAACGCATCGGACCAATTGCCAACGCCGTGATTACTGTCCCTTATTACTTCAACGATGTCCGTCGTAAAGCAACCCAGGACGCAGGCCGAATCGCGGGACTGAACGTGGTTGACATCATCAACGAACCAACCGCTGCCACTCTCGCCTATGCCTGGATGAAGGGGGAACTGGGAGTCAAGAAGGCAGGCTTCGAAAAGAAAACCA
The DNA here is from genome assembly GCA_020426065.1 of Planctomycetaceae bacterium. Taxonomy (GTDB): domain Bacteria; phylum Planctomycetota; class Planctomycetia; order Planctomycetales; family Planctomycetaceae; genus Rubinisphaera. The sequence continues at coordinate 4,046 of JAGQQT010000315.1, forward strand.
TTCTCGTGTACGACCTCGGGGGGGGAACGTTCGACGTGACCGTGGTCGAATACACGCCCACCAACTTCCGCGTGCTCGCCACCGCCAACGGTGATACTCACCTGGGTGGTGACGACTTCGACGAAGAATTGATCAATCTGATCGCGGAACGGTTCCAGAAGGAACAGGGAATCGACCTCCGAAAGGATGCGATGGCTCTCCAGCGCCTCCGTGAGGCGGCTGAAAAAGCCAAGAAGGAACTTTCCGGTCAGCAAAGTACGGATATCAACCTGCCGTTCATCACGGCGGATGCCTCAGGTGCGAAGCACCTGCAGATGAGCATCTCGCGTGCGGAGTTCGAACGGATCATCGATCCGCTTATCGACCGCTGCCGTCAGCCGGTGTTGAACGCCCTGAAGGATGCGAACCTGTCGGCCAAGGATATCGACGAGGTGGTTCTCGTCGGTGGTTCGACCCGCGTCCCGAAAGTGCAGGAGATCGTCAAGACTCTGTTCGGAAAAGAACCGCATCGTGGTGTGAATCCCGATGAAGTCGTCGCGGTCGGTGCTGCGTTGCAGGGGGGTGTCCTCGCCGGTGAGGTGAAAGATATCCTGCTCCTCGACGTCACGCCTCTCTCTCTCGGGATCGAAACCGAAGGGGGAATCATGACGAAACTCGTCGAACGAAACACGACGATTCCGACCGAAAAGAAGGAAGTCTTCTCGACAGCAGCCGATAACCAGACGGCAGTCACCGTCCGGGTCTTCCAGGGAGATCGCCAGATGGCGTTGGACAACCGCTTGCTCGGTCAGTTCAACCTCGAAGGAATTCCTCCCGCACCTCGCGGCATGCCTCAGATTCAGGTCTCGTTCAACCTCGATGCCAACGGCATCTTGAGCGTCACCGCCAAGGATCTGGGAACCGGCAAGGAACAGACCGTCACGATCGAACAATCGAGCGGTTTGTCCGAAGACGAGATCGCCAAGATGCAGAAGGATGCCGAGGCAAACGCCGAGGAAGACTCCCGCAAACGCAAACTCGCCGAAGCGAAGAATCAGGCCAGCAGCCTGGTTTACAGCACGGAGAAACTGCTGAAGGAAAACGCCGACAAGATCGACGATGCCGCGAAATCGGCGATGGAAGCGGCAGTCAAGAAAGTCAACGATGCGGCCGCTGGCGAAGATGCCGACGCAATCACTCGCGCAATCGAGGAATTGAACCAGGCAAGCCACGCCTTCTCGAAGACTTTGTACGAAAACGCGGCGCAAGCGGGTGCCGGTGCCGAGGAAGCAACCGCAGGTGCCGGTGCAGCCAAATCCGACGGAGATGATGTC
>JAGQQT010000316.1 GCA_020426065.1 Planctomycetaceae bacterium
GGGTATTGACGGCCAGACCCTTCACGGTCTCATAAGCACCCAACGCTCGATCCACGCCCAGATTCTCCGAGCTGCCGGCTACTGTCTTCACCGCTCCAAATCGGGGAGCATAAACACAGACTTCATTCGTCGGTTTCATGTGATGCTCACCGGTATCATCCTGATACTCGGCAACCGTGTCCTGGGTATCGAGCCCTTCCCGAGCTCCAGGGCTATAGTGGACGGGATCTTTTCGATCCCCGCCATCACAAAGATATTCATCCGGGTACTCACCCGGATTACAGCTGGTGCAGGAGACCTGAGTGGGAAACGGCGGACATGGACAGGGAGTTCCCTGCCAGGAAGCCGGTTGACAATAGCAGGATTCTCCGCCGCAGCTCTGGCAGGTTTTTGGCTGCAGAGCAACGCGTGGTTCAGCCGGAGTGAAATCCGTATATTTGGATTTGCGAGTAGCGGAAACAACGGGAGCCTCGAAGGAAGTCTGGACGATTTCACTCTGTGCCGGGGTTTCAACCTGAGCGGTCTGATGCCACGGCTGCTGAGTTCCGATGGGAGTTTCATAACCACCGGGAGGCAGAACTCCTTCCGGCATCGGAGGAGCCGCTTCCGCCTGTGGATTTCGATAGCCGACAGTCTGCTCGGAAATCGCAGGCCATTCATTGTGGACTCGTACCTTGCCTTCCGTATCCATCTGCGGCGGCATACCCGGAGCCATCCCGACGGGCATGGCTTGTGGGTACATACTGGTCTGGTGGTTGTCCATGGGAACGGCAGGCGGCTGAGATTCGAGCGGAATCCCGGCCTGTTCCAGCATGCTGTGATTTCCCTGAGTCGGCTCGTACTGGCCATGTGAAAACTCAGGCTGTTTGCCGCTGAAAGGATCTTTGCTGACCATTTTCCCAGCGCTGGTGCAGGCAGCCGGAGTACACAACAGCATTCCAAAAACACAGCGCAGTGTCAGACGGCTGATTCGGGAATGGAAGAGTTTTGATTTCATGACAACCTCGACAGTGGGGAGTTTATATTGAGAGAGTCGAGCGGAATGGTCAGGGCAATCTTGCCTGGGCAGGATTTACAGGGACCGGAATGATTTCAAGGGGAGCAGGTGGTGGCATCCGGGGATCGGCCATTTCCTGCGGGCTGGGAATTCGACCCCCCACGCGGAAAATGAGAATGGGCCGCCCACGCAGATCGGCCTCTGTCATCAGATTCCGATTCTGGGGAATTGACTCTTCCCGAATCCGATCCTTTTCCGCTTCCGGCAACGCCAGGTCTGGTTGCTCCAGGTAAATGATCTTGGTGACGAGTCGATCTTCGACCGCATCCCGGATTTCATCCTCAGACAGTTCAACCGGAACCGGGAACTGTGTCCTCAAGGCAGCGGGGGGATGCAGGCGATCAATCAACTCGAGTGTTGGATAAAGCTCCACTCCCGGATAATCCGGCAGATTGGCAATCCGAATCCGATAAACAGGACCAACCAGCAGACCCGCCTGTGCTCCAGGTGGCAGCGGCTGCATCGTGCGTGAAACGGGATCCAGCACGGAAACGTCACCCCCACGGGGGAGTCGAAACTGGACCGGCTGGAAATAATGACAGTCTGCCCGCCCCAGTGCTCCGGCCCAGATCCCTGCCATTCCAGGAGGCGTGGTTTGATCTAAAGGATGATAATAAGGAGACTGTGGCAACGGCGGCTGAGCCGAGACCTGCAGCGCGGGAATCAAGGTCGCGCTGATCAGAAAAATCGTGGGAAGAATACGCATGGTCATATCACTGTCTTGAAAGACGAGAGAGGCGGAATCGCTGACGATACGGAGATGGGAATGCTGATCAGAAACCGGACGGTCACCAGCAGTCAAAGTTGTGAATCGTTGGAGTGGTGAGTGAACTGCCGGAGAAGAATCAGCGAGGAAAGGTTTTTTTGGCCGGGGAAACTGGCCGGGAGATTATTGAGAGGGGCTGCAGAATAACCCATATTCGTGTTGTGTCAAAGAGCGAATCGCCACCCCGTTTTCGGGATGGCGATTCGGACATTTTTACATCAGTGACCCATCTGACCCGGAGGGCAATAGCCACCCGGCATCATGCCACCCTGACCACCGCCATACCAGGCAGGGATCGAAACATCGTTCGGACCATAAACTGGGTGCCGTTCGACATACTCAACATCCTTGACCGGATGTGGCATCCGGATTCCCGGCTCATGCCGCACGGTCTGGCGGAAGTGATCCACCGGCTCGCCGATATCAACCCGGGTGTTGTTGTAGATTGTGTGTGATTTCAGACCAGCTGGTCCGCCGTAAGGCAGGTGTGGTGGTCCAACCAGTCCAATTGGAGTTCCGGACTGTGGCATTCCCCAGGCTGGGACTCCACCAATTCCGGCAACCGGATTGTAAGGAGGCATTCCTGGACCGCCTGGTCCGCCCATGACCATTCCGTTCGGCACACCGGAATCAATTCCAGCTGGTCCGATTGGCATTGGCTCAACAAACTGTCCATGCTCGCCGCTGATGGTCTGGACATGTCCCACCGTGTGAATCATGTCATTGGCATCGCCAGGCATTTCCAGGTCCATGTTACCGATTCGCATGACAGCCATGATGGTTCCGCGACGATCGGCTTCGCTGACCGGATCCACACCTGGATCCAGGCGGGTTGAAACCAGAGTTTCCACACCGGCGATCGCCAGTTCCTGGAATTTCGGTTCCGGCAGATAGATGACCTTGGTCACGAAGTTGTTGGTTTCGATCTGATCGAGGTCTTCATCAGTGATCTGCAGTGGAATGCTGTTGTGAGTCAGGTAAGCATCCGTGGTCGGATGAGCAGGATAAACCTGCAGTGTTGGATAGAGTACCAGCATTGGATCACGACCCGGAATGTTGGTCACCTTCAGGCGATAGGTAGCTCCCTGATGGAAGTTGTATCGACCTGGGGTGGTCATCTGCTGTTCGGCAAATCCGGTAGGAATCTGCCAGCCGATGTCCATTCCAGAAGGACCGACAAAGCGAACCTGTGAGGTCCGAGGAATCATCTCGGCCGGGCTGGGTGCCAGCGGTGGCATGATTGCCGGATAGGGCAGATCCACCATGGGACCTGGCCGCTGCAGCATCGCTGCAGGAGGAGCATGATACTCACCCTTGTCGATCACCTGCTGGCCGTCAATCGCACAGCCGACACACACGACGACCAGTGTGCCTAAGGCCAGAAAATAGTATTTCATCTTTACGTCCCTTTTTTCGTCATTGGCCGGAGGAGAACAACTGACGTCCGAATTCCGATCCGGTCGGAGTTCGTATTCTGCGACCAGCCAAATGGTCGCGAGTCCTGTTGACTGTTTCATCATCGCGAGCAGGAAACACGAAATCGGGGGCCGGAAGCAGCAAATTGCCTCCTGAAGATTGCCATCGACTTGTATTTCCGAACTGTTCTAAAATCCGGGCCGTTTGTGATTCCTCAGGCGCACTTCCATGCATCCTGTCTTGCCACAAAGCGTCCTGTAACTTGTTATTCGGATGTTCTCGGTCGGATTCTTTGGCAAATTCGTTATTTTCGAGAGAACATGAACATATTGCGTAGCTTAACACTCCTCGGCCTGCTCGCCGGAATCGGTGCCTTTCTGTTCATAAACGGATGGCTGCCCCGGTCTTTTCACGCCTCCATTGGCGATGAAACCCAGGCTGTCGCCCAGAAAATGCTGCAGTTTCTGCAGGGAAACAGCGAATCCGAAATTGATCCGGCAGAGGCCGAGCGGAAAATTTCCCAGGGAAATCAGCTCGTCCGTCAGTCCCGACAACTGTTGCTGCACAACACTGAGCCACTCACTGCGGATATTTTGCAGATTTTACAAACGCCGGGGCAGAGCTATCGGGCGAGCGGCCAGTACTGGCAGGCTCCCCAGGATCGCTCCCGCATGCTCATCGAAATGGAAGTGGATCAGACCCACGGCCGGCTGCTCCAGGTTTCCAACGGCCAGGTGATCTGGACCGTGCGTGACCTGACTCCTTCAACCAGTCTGAATCAGCAGACTGAAGAGGATGAGCCGCAACGGATGAGAATCGATCGTGTTGATACGCAGCGAATTGCCGAAGAAGCCGCTCAACTGCTGCCACCAGCCACGGCAGATGCACCTCCCGTCTGGGAGATGCATGGCGGACTTCCCGGGCTGATGTTATCGCTGGAACGTCATCTCGACTTTCAGATCATTCGGGAAGTGACCATCCATGGCGACCTCTGTTTCGTGCTGGAAGGAATCTGGAAAACTCACGAAGCGAACTCCTCGGGCTGGTTCGAACTGACTGATTCGTTCCTGAAGATGCGGCCAGACCGGATTCGGCTGTTCATTCGCCAGGCCGACCTGTTTCCGGTTCGGTATCTGTTCCTGAAACAGCATCCGGAACGGGCTGGCTTCTATGCTCCACTGGCCATGGAAGTCACCAATATCCAGCACCAGCCTGAACTGGATCCGAGTCTGTTTCTTTACCGGCCACCTGAAGATCAGGTTCCCAATGATGTCACCCACGAGTACCTGGCCCGACTCCAACTGGCAGGAAAACCACATGATGAAACCAAGCAGTAACATCTGGCCGGTCCTGGCTTTAAGCCTGGTTTTGTGTGCTCCTCTTTACCTGCTGCACTCCAGTGGACAGGCAGAGGATCAGCTCAGAATGAAACCACAGCAGGGGATGCTCGTCCTGACGGATGGCCGGATACTGACCGGCCAAATCCAAACCCTCCAACGCGGCTACCTGATCGAATCGGAATCCGGCCGGATCACCATTCCATTTGCCAACGTCACCTGCTTCGCCCAGTCACTTCCCGAAGCCTATCGGATTCAGCGGGATGCCATGGTCAAGCCAACTGCCGACCAGCATGTCTCACTGGCAGAGTGGTGTCTGACCAACAAACTGTTTTCTGAAGCGGAGCGGGAAATCAATTCTGCCCTGGCTCTGCAACCACAACACGGCAACGCCAAACGATTACTCGAACGGTTTGACAAGGAAACACCCAAGCAGCCGGATTTCACCGACCGCGAGCGAAAAGAGACCATGGATCAGATACTGATTGCCAAGGAATTCAGCACCGCTCGACCAATCGCCAACCTGGAACCGGCACTGGCACGTGAGTTTGTCACCAGTATTGAACCACTCCTGATGAACCGCTGCAGCAACACATCGTGCCACGGCACCACCTCTCCCAGCGATTTCCGTCTGACACAAAAGTGGAACATCCGGGGACAGACCCGTCATATCTCCGACCAGAATCTGCAGGCCGTGCTGGGGCAAATCAATCCTCTGCAACCCGAGCAAAGTCCTTTGTTGGCGATTTTGCGC
>JAGQQT010000317.1 GCA_020426065.1 Planctomycetaceae bacterium
AAATCTTCGTGCTGGTTCTGCCAGCACTGATTTTTTTTTTTTTTTTCGATCGCACGGAACCGGCTCCCAAACCTCAAAAGGAAGCCACAAAATCCTCAGAGTCAGGTATTCCTGCAGAAACTGTAGCAGTCAACCTGCATCAGAGTGAGGAATTCCGTGCCCGGGAAACGATTGGTTACTGGCCAAATTTGAGCGGGGTTTATTTCAACAGTACTTCCACGGAAACCGGCCTGCAGGCAGTGGATCCCGCTCAGACTCCCTGCGACTGGTCGGTGGAAATCGGATCGGGCTATTCCACCCCTGTGCTCGGACTGGAAACGACCTTTGTCTTTTACCGGCAGGGAGACGAGGAAATTCTCGACTGCCGGAAACTGATGAACGGAGAACTCGTCTGGCAGTTCCGCTCCCCCACTTCGTACGCCTGCCCGGTCGAGTACAGCAGTGGTCCGTATTCCACCCCTGCCCTCAGTGAAAAATATGTTTATGCCCTGGGGACGGAAGCCAAGCTGTATTGCATTGACCGCCAAATGGGTGAGTTGATCTGGATCCGGGATCTGCAGGCTGATTATGCACCGGAAGACTGGGACTTCCCGGTCGGCTCCAGCCCGCTGGTTGTTGAGGGGACGGTCTATCTGAACCTGGGGGGAACCAAAGGTGAGAGCACGATTGTGGCAATTGATGCCGAATCGAGCCGAACCAGATGGACGAGCCTGAGTGATGGTCGAAGTTATGCCTCGCCTCGCCTGGTGACCATTTCCGGTATCCGGCACCTGATCACTCTCACCGATCGATACCTCTCCTCGCTTGATCCGGATACCGGCATTATTCGCTGGCAGGAAGAGTTTGGGGTCAAGAAAAGTCCGAATCGCGTCAATGCGGTCAGTCCTCTGATTGTAGACAATCAGATCATTGTCACTGCTGGTCCGGGAGCAGGTATCGCCTGCTACACCATTGCCGAGGACGGAACACAGAAGTTGGCCTGGTCAGACCCTCGTCACCTTGACAGTCAATTCAGTAATATCACGTGTCTCAGCGACACGATTTTCGGCTTCACCTCAAAGTGGAACCGTCAAGCTGAACTCCGCAGGTTGTCACGGCAGACTGGTGAGATTGAATGGTCCTGGAACTCGGTTCTGATGCGTGGTTCCCTGGCTGTTGCCGACGGCAAACTGTTTCTGCTGGGAGAAGAGGGACACTTTGCAATTCTGGATATCTCCCGCTCAGAGCCCATCGTGCTGGTACAACCTGAGCAGCCTGTGTTGAAAGGTCCCTGCTACAGCAGCCCGGTCATTGGTGGAGGTTACCTGGTGCTGAGAAATGAAGAGGTCATGAAAGCCTGGAACCTACGTGGGGGAAAATGATGACTCAACCAGAAGTCGTCCGCTGGGGAGTTCTCGGTACCGCTCGCATCACCCGGCGAGTTGCCCCGGCTATTCACGCTGCTCCTTCAGCACAACTGGTTGCCATTGCCAGTCGGGATGTTTCGCGAGCGAAAGCCTGGTCCGAGAAATACGAGGCCCCGGTAGTGTCCGACTCCTACGAGGCTCTGCTTGCACGGGATGACCTAGATGCGATTTACATACCGCTGCCACCTCATCTGCATGCGGAATGGACGATTGCTGCCGCCCGAGCAGGCAAGCATGTGCTTTGCGAAAAACCCCTGGCGGTGACGGCAGACGATGCAGCCCGCATGATTGCTGTCTGCCGCGAGCAGCAGGTTCACTTTGAAGAAGGTGTGATGTGGTATCATCATCCCCGGACAACCCGGATCCGCGAACTGCTTGACGAGCAACGACTGGGTGAAATTCGAAAGATCACCTCTGCGTTTTCTTTCCCCTGGCAGAGCACCGTGGATCCGGAAAACGAGTACCGTTTGAAGAAAGAACAGGGGGGTGGAAGTCTGCTTGATCTGGGCTGGTATTGCGTGGGGGCAACATTGTGGGTGCTCAGGCAGACTCCACTTACGGTGTTCGGACAGCAGACACCCTCTACCGGAGTGGATGACAGTTTCTGTGGCCAACTGACGTTTTCAGATGGCGTGTCGGCTGCGTTCGATTGTTCTCGACAGTTGACGTCACGGCGCTGGATTGAGATTGCCGGAACCGAAGGCTCGATTGTCTGCGACGACTTTACCCGACCATGGAACGAACAGAAGTGCCGTTTCTGGCTGCATGACAAGCAGGGTGCTGCGACCGTCTTTGAAACCGCTACTGATAATCAGGAAACCTGTCTGGTTGAGAACTTCAGTCGTCGAATTCTCTCTGGATCTCCCAACCCACAGGACGGTGCACTGGCGCTCCGCACCCAACAGGTAATAGAGCAGTTACAGAACTCCGCTGCCAGCGGACAGAAGCTGTCTCTCGATTAGGCCTTTCTGCGCCACAGCATGTCCAGACCATGAATCAGCAGTGTGGCTGTGATCCCCAGTGAAAGGCCAATCAGGTCTGCGTACCAGTCGCGCCAGTCGGGATAACGTCCCACGAAGGACTGTGTCCACTCATCCAGTCCTGCAAACAGTGCACTGAGCATAAACAGGGTAATCACACTGAAGATGCTGATCGGGAAGTGGGTCAGCAGGACCAGAGTCGCAAAACCTCCCTGGGCGAAATACGCCAGCAGGTGCAGCAGCTTGTCGGAGGTCTGCATCGGCGGAACGCTCGCAATCGGCAGATGGGTGAGCGTCAGCAGGCAGAGTATGTAAACAACCAGTGCGCCCCGTGCCAGGCGGGGAGAGATCAGAAACAGCCCGGTGCGGGGCGAAGTTAGTGAGCTGGCTTCATCCACAGGATCAAATCAACAATGTGTCAAAACAAAAAGCTGTTGAGCATCCGATATGCTGCAATCAGATCGACACCATATTCGATTCCTGTCAGATGTCCAACCGTTGCTGTGCATTTGCTTTGAGATCATAAAGCACAATTGCACTGTCATCCTCCAGCACAGCGGCCATCTGCTTGGCTTCTGAACTCCAGGCCGCTGGCAGAAGATTGGGGGACCCTTTGAGCAACTGCACCGATTCTTCCTCCAGATTGCAGATTCCAATTCCTTCTCCAGTCGAATTGGACAGGCCAAACAGAACCAGCTCCCCAGAATCTGAAAACCTCATCGCAAGGGGATTCCGGGCCTCATCAAAGCGGGAGGTTTTCTGAACGGCCATGTCGGCAGGATTGATGCTGGTCAAGCTGCCATCATCACTGTGAGCAATCAGTAAAGCGGAATCATCGGGTGCGAAGGCGAGGGCTTTAATTTCACCATTGACTGAAATCTCGCCCAGATCCTGACCTTTCAGGTCAATCAGCCGAACAATCTGTCCCTTGGCAGCAGCCAGCATATCACCCGAAGCGGCAAAGGCCACTTGTGGATAAGCGGACAGGTCCAGTGATCCGACCGCTTGGGCAGTCGCTGTGTCGTAGACATAAACCATTCCCTTTTCATCGGTGATGGCAATTTTTTTCCGATCCTGAGACAGGGTCATACTGGAAAAGCCATTTGTCAGCTCAAACAGCGGAGTGTGTGACTGACCATCAAACTGATGAACCTGATTGCGGAATGTGAACCACATATTGCTATCACTCACGCAGGCGACCGCATTGATTTTCCCCAGGTCGACCGTGTGATCATTCAGTTTGTTGACGGACGCCACATCCCAGACTTCCAGCGTGCCAAAAGAGTATCCGGCGAGGCACTTTGTCCCGCTCGGATCAAAGGCCACTGCCAGAGCTGATCCACGCGGGACAACTGTTTTTGTGCTGGGGAGCATGAAATACACCCCGGCCCCCAGAATAATGGCGGCCACTGTTCCCAGGACACCCCCGGCGATGAGGCGTTTCTCAGGATCTTCTGGCCACAGCATGTGCCACAAACCAACCGGAGAGACAAAGTCCGTCAACGGGAGTGATGAGGATTTTACGGTGGTCGCTTTTTTGCTGCGTTTTCGGGCCGCTTTCAGTATTTCCTTTTCTGGCCGCTCATCTCCCAGCTTTTGCAGCGCCTTGAACGCTCCGCGCACCACCATTGGATCGGGATCGACGGTTAGAACTTCAATCGGGCGAATCGCCCGTGCATCTCCCAGTTCGGCCAGAGACTGTGCGGCGTGATAACGGATTTCTGCGACCTGATCCCGCAACAGACCAGTCAGAGAGATCGAAGCCAAATCACTACCAATCTGACCAAGTGAAATCACCGCTCTGAGCCGTACGGGCATCGTGTCGTTCAGGGCTTCCTCCAATGCGTCCAGAGATTCCGCATCTCCGATATCCCCAAGAGCCCGGGCACAGGCAGCTCTGACATGTTCATCGCGATCTTCCTTGAGTAACCCTTCCAGCTCAACGGCTGCGGACTGATCTCCCACAGGGCCGATGGCTTCAATAACCTTCTGCCGAATTGAGGAATCCGAATTGTTCAGCATCCCCAGCAGAATCGGGAGTGCTTTCGGGTCTTTGATTCGTCGAACTGCATCCAGTAATTTCATTCTCAGAGGATGATTCTGCCTGTGTACAGGGCTATCCAGTAATTTACACAGCTGTGGCCCCGCCTGAGGATCCTTCAGTCTCCCCAGTGCCTCCACTGTGGTCATGACGATTTCCGGGCTGGAATCCTGCAGGAATGGTAACAGTGTCGGGACCACCGCCAGATCTCCACAGGCAGCCAGTGCTTCAATCACCTGTTCCCGAACATTCACATCCGGATCATTCAGGGCCTCCAGCAATTTGTCGGAGGTTCGCGGATCGGCCAGCCTTTTCAGAGCGACAGCAGCATTGATCCGAACTGCAGACTGGGAATCCTTCAAGCCGCCTACCAGATACCGTAACGCCTTGGAATCATTGATTTTACCCATCGCTTCGATGGCATGGGCACGTATGGTTGCTGACTGGTGGCTGGTCCGAAGAGCGAGAACTTCCAATGCCCTGGGATCCTGTAGTCGGGCCAGAGCCATAATTGCTATCAGGACCATTGCAGGATCATTCGCTTCGGCGGCAGAAATCAAGTCAGGAAGTGCAGATTCACCCAGACTTGAGATCGCTTCTGCGACACGCAGACTGAGTTGTGGATCCTCTGACCCCAAAGCCAGGAGCGGCTCCACAGCCCGTTTGTCTCCCAGCAAACCCAGTCCATGAATGACTGCCGCTCGCATGTCTACGGAATCATGGCTCATGCGTTTTGCCAGGTGTTCGAAAACACATTGCTGTCGAGTAGAGCCTGCTGCCCGTGCAGCTGCTTCCCGAACTGAGGCACGTGCATCATCCAGATAACTGATCAGAATCTGGGCAGACTGTTCGTGCTGTATCGTCCCGAGTTCTTCCAGACTCTCTTTCAGTTTGTTCGCCT
>JAGQQT010000318.1 GCA_020426065.1 Planctomycetaceae bacterium
GATTCCGGCTCCTGATCGGATGGCAGCCAACAGCTGATCGTAAAGAATGACGCAGGACTGAGATTTCACGCAGCAAAGGAATTAGGTGATGGAATCCGCTCCCAGTTTGACACCGGCAACCGCTGCACTTGAGGAGTCGAAATGGACCCGTCGGCTATGGCGGATACTGTTTCTTCTGCTGTTGATGCTGGGAGTGAGTTTGATGCTGGTGACGCTGCTGCAACGCAAGCTGATTTATCATCCCACGCGAGTCGCAGCGATGAAGCCAGAGCAATGGGGCTTTGAACCTCATCGATGCCTGCTGAAGCAGCTGACGACACCAGATGGGATTGTGCTGAACGGCTGGCATGTGCTGCCCCCGTTTCATCAAGCCCTTAATGCCGAGGAAGAACAACTCGAACTTCAGCTCGAACGACCTGCCATTCTGGTCTTTTCCGGGAATGCCGGACATCGGGGCTATCGGGCGACTTTGCTCCGTCGTCTGAGCAGTCTGCAGGCTGATGTCTTTCTGTTCGATTACCGGGGATTTGCAGAAAACGCAGGACAGCCAACTGAAGCCGCACTGCTGCAGGATGCGGAGCAGATCTGGAACTGGCTGACAGAGGATCTGAAGATTCCCCCGGCCCGAATCCTCATCGTGGGAGAATCCCTCGGAGGTGGAGTCGCCACTGCACTGGCCAGCAAAGTCTGTCAGCAAAATGAAATACCAGGTGGATTATGTCTGAAAGCAACCTTCAGTTCACTGACAGAAGTCGCCCAGAAGCATTATCCCTACCTGCCCGTTCAAATCATGCTCATTGACAGGTTTCCTTCCGCACAGCGGATTGCCGATGTCCGCTGTCCAATCCGGATGCTCCACGGTATGAATGACACCATTGTCCCTTTTGCATTGGGCAAAAAGCTGTTTGAAGCCGCACCAAAACATTCTCTGGCCGGAATCGCCCCCCAGTTTCTGGAGCTGCCTGGGATTGGCCACAACGATATTCTGGAAAATGCAGGAGATGACTATCTGCGGATCGTGGAAGAGATGCTGAATCAGATCCGCAATCAGAAAACGACCACAGCCCCAGCGACCAGCACGAACTTAACCAGCCCGATTCCAGAGTGATTCAATTGCCCGGACGAGATCGGGGTATTCAAAGATTTCGTCCAGCTGCTGACAACTGGATTCGGAAGTGGAGGAAACATCTCCATTTCTTCCAATCATCACTCTCCGCGGAGCCGTCTGCTTTTCTGCGGGAACCAGCCTGGCATTCAGAACATATACAGCAGAGTCGGTTCCTGCTGAGGCCTGAATCTGATCGCTGGATTTCAGCGACGTGACTTCAGCCCCGGCTGGACCAAGGATGGCGGCCAGGACCTCGGCGGTTTCCGGATGAGAATCCAGCACATACAGATGACGCGTTTGCTGCACGAGTTCCTCCTTGAACTCAATTCAACCCGCTTGTCATTGGCGATGAGCGGTCACGTGGCGAGCAGGAAATCACAATTGACTGATGCGATCCAATCAGACGATCAGTCCGTTGTGGCGGGAGAGTATCGCGATCGAGCGGAACTGTCAAAAGCAAGTTTTTCCGAATGCCCAGCAGACCAGATCGCAAAATTTACAATTATCTGATCCACTCTCGCTCCACCCTGCGCCTTCTCATAAAACGGGCCATAGCCCGATCCTTTGGAGCCAGATGACCATCCTCCACATGATGACATAACCAGACCGCATACCCGATGATGGAGGCGATCACGACTGCAATGATGACATTGGCCCAGACAAAGACCGTCACCATCACCGGATGTGCTTCCCGCAGCAATCGCGATTGCGGATTCTCCCCGCCGATGTACTGAATCACCGCCGGGCCGGGAGAAATGTTGATGTTGATTCCCATCCTTGTGGTATGAGTCATACGCTTCCCGGTTTCGGGCGGGTGGTATTCATATTTCACAAGATTGATTCTTGTTCGCCGATGAAACGATTCCTGGACTGATACGATTTCTCCTTCAGTGACATTGCCATACCAGTCAAACCGGAGTTCGTTCCAGCAGAAAAATCCTAAAATCAGGTAGAGAATGAAGAGCTTGAAGGTAAGACCCGCTAATCTGGAAGTCGGGCTATCTCCCACATTACTGGCCAGATCTGCCGCATCGAAGTTGTCCATATTGCCCGCCTGTACAGATTGTTTGTTTCTCTGCTGATTCATGAACGGGCCCGTTACGGTTTGGGATCACGGGTACTGGTCCCAAAACCGGGAAAAAGTGGGCAGAAGACCGGCCTGATTTCCCGGGATTGACCTTGGAGCAAAAGACGACTCCCCGCTATACTTCGCGACCGTTCGTAAGAACACATCCCACTGCGATCTACTGGAACGCACTGGGATCCCAGGGAGGGGAAAGCTTGATTTACGGTGCCGGGCAAGCAGGAGCAGCATGAGTCTGTTCTTGAACCAACGGCATCAGACAAGAATTGCAGGGAGGCAACGCTTGAAACCATACATGATCTTTGGTGTGGATACGGTCGCTGGCGCGGAACTGGCTCGTTCACTTTGCCCGTCACAACGAGTGATTGGAGTAGGTGAAGGACATCTGCCGGAAATCGAACAATGTGAAATGATTTCCGGTCAGGCAGCCTCACAAAACCCCGGCAAGCTGATCAAAGACTTCAATATCTCCTGTGTCATCGATGCTTCCACCTGCGGCGATTCCATCTGGAATCCGGATGCCCAGATTGGTTCCGAAGAACAGTGTGCCACTTCCCTGAAGCTGGCTGCCGCCTGCCGGGAAAATGGAATCCCTTATATCTTACTGTCCAGCGATGGCGTTGTTTCCAGCCCCTGGATGTTCCATGAAGAGGATTCAGAGTCTGTCTGCAGTTCCGTTGTCGCTCAGCGACTGCTGGACCTGGAGCGTCAGGTGCTGGCCGGATCTTCCGATACACTCGTAATTCGTACTCACCCCATTGGCTGGTCCGCCACAGACGGACAACCCAACTGGCTGGAATCTCTGCTGGAGCGGATGATGACAAATCGTCCCTGTCCGGAACTGCTGCTACCGGGTCATGCCACACCCATTGCCGCAACAGAGCTGGCCAATATCGTCTGTCGGGCACTGGCAGAAAACCTGCGGGGACTGTACCACATCGCTGGAGCAGAACGGGTTCATCGAATTGAATTCGCCCGCAAACTGGCCCAGCAATTCGAGATCGGCTGGCTGGGACCGGATCGCGTCCGCATTCATTATACAGAGTCCGAACGGACCCGCTTCGGGTGCGGGGAATGCTCACTGCAGACACGGACTATCCGCAAAGCGCTCTGTGTGGCGATGCCAACTCTCACGGAGTCCTTCTCACTACTGCAGGAGCAACTTGCCGAGCGGATTGAACAACCCGTTCACCATCAACGCTCTCGGGCAGCTTGAAAAAATCATGACTTCCCCTCAATCAGGAATGTGACAAGTGACGCTTTCGGGCTATGATTCCCGAAAGCGTTTTTCTTTCAGGGATGTCGCGTTGAGTCTGCCAATACCCGAGTCAGGCTCTGCCATACAAGGCATTTCTGATCTTCCAGACCGTTTCTGCACTGCCCGTCAGCATGTCCGTGAGTATGACCCCCGATTCTGAATCTGAGGCATCACTCTGGAACGCCACAGAAGATCAGGCTCAGTCCCTCTGGATGCGACGGCTGACTCACACTCTGATTGTGTGGCGTAACCCTCTGTTTTTTCTGGCTCTGCTGCTCACGGTCTGGCTGTACCCCATTTCTCAGAAACTTCAGCTCGACCGTTCGATTGAATCCCTGTTTGCCGCCGATCACCCCCTGCTCCTGCAGTATGAACAGAGTCGGGAGACGTTTGGTGGAGATGAATTCGTCATGCTGGCCTGGCAGCAGCCGAATCTCCTCGAACCAAAATCACTGGATGAAATCAAAGCCTTTGGCGAACTACTGAGTACGTTGCCGGGAGTGCGAACTTCCAGTACGCAGACACTTTCCGAACTGCTCAGGCCCCAGAAACTTGGCTTTATGGGCGGTCTGTTCATGAGGATTCCCTCCGTCCGGGAATCTGCTCTCGGGTTTGCTGAGGGTGCACTCGTGGGGAGTGATCGGGAAACTACTGCGATTGTCTTGAGACTGGAACCGGAAGATCAAGTTGAGATTACCCGCGGCGAAGTTCTGCAGGGAATTCGGACAGCAGCTCATTCCCACCCTCGGGAAACATTTGTCGTGGGTGAACCGGTTCAGGTCCACGATATGTTCGAGGTGGTGGAACAGGATGGTGCCAAACTGGGCTGGGTCTCAACGGTCGTACTGCTCTGCGTCATCTTTTTCTTCTTCAGAAATCTGCGCTGGGTTCTGCTGCCGATTGTCGTCGTCCAGGTGGCTTTGATCTGGACCCGCGGACTGCTTGTGCTGACACAGCTGGAATTGAGCATGGTCAGTTCCATGCTGGATTCTCTGGTGACGATTGTCGGTATTGCCTGCGTCATGCACATCACGATTCATTATCGGGAACAGCGGCATCGACACCCGCGGCGGGTGGCTTTTGAAAATGCACTCGGAATTCTCCTCCCTCCCATCTTCTGGGCGTGCGGCACCACGGCGATTGGATTTGGCGCATTATTGTCCAGCGATATCGTCCCCATCCGCAGTTTCGGCCTCATGATGGTGATCGGAGTGCTGGCCACGCTGATTGCCATTGTTGTCATCGTCCCTGCCGGAGTGCTCACTGGCAGTTTGAGTGTTGATCCCCGGCAATACGGCTGGGAAAAAAATGTCATTGCCCGTCTGCTCGGTTTACTGAAAATTGTGTTGCGTTATCCCAGACGAATCGGCTGGTCGGCCTGCCTGTTTACGCTGTTCTGCCTGTTCGGCATGGTATTTCTGAAAATTGAAACCGACTTCAGCAAAAACTTTCGTGATCACAGTCCGATTGTTAGGGCACTCAATTTCGTGGAGGCTCACCTGGGAGGAGCGGGGAATTACGAAGTCAGTTTCCCTTTCACCGATGTGACCGATCCCGAGGCGATCGAAAAGGTCCGGCAACTGTCTGAGAAGCTGAGAAATCTCGAAGTGGACGGTCGCAAAGCGTTGACGAAAGTCGTCTCTTATACAGATGGCATCGACTTTCTCCCCCCCGTGCTGGGCCGTTCTCTGGAACAGAAACGAGGACGTTTGGCAGAGATGCAGCCGGAATTCGAGCCGAGCATATTTAATGAAAAACAGCAGCGAATGCGAATCCTGCTGAGGGCTTACGAACGCCAGCCAGCGGAGTTGAAACTGGCCATGATTGACCAGG
>JAGQQT010000319.1 GCA_020426065.1 Planctomycetaceae bacterium
CTTGAGAGATCACGGCAGAAGAGAAAATTATGGCGATCGCGGAAGAACATCATGCCAAACCTGTGCAGCCGGCCCCGGAGCCTTCGCTGGCAGGCTATGTTGCCCGCTTCGAAGATGTTCCCTCGTTACTGGCAGCAGCTGAAAAAACTCGTGATGCGGGATTCAGTCGGTTTGACTGTTACACTCCGTTCCCGGTTCATGGCATTGATGAAGCCATGGGAACCAAGCCGACTCGCCTGCCATTCATCGTGCTCGGATGTGCAGCGATGGGAGCCACCACTGCCATCGCACTGCAGTATTTCACGAACGCTTTCGATTACAAATACATCATCAGCGGTAAGCCGTTCTTCAGTATTCCTTCCGATATGCCAGTGACCTTCGAACTGGCCGTGCTGTTCTCAGCCTTCGGAGCGTTGCTGGGGATGCTGGCTCTGAACAATCTCCCTCGTCTTTACAACAAGATGTTCCTGATTGATCCGTTCGCAAAAGTGACGACAGACGGATTCTTTCTGGGAATTGAAGAAGAAGATCCGAAGTTTCATCCAGAAGAGACCGCTCATTTTCTGAATTCTTTGCATCCGGTGAGTGTTGATCCCTGTATGGATCCTCATGAAAGTGAGGCTTTGCCACAGATTCTGCTTCCGCTGGCTGCGTTCCTGCTGATTGTCGGGCTGATTCCACTGGTGCTGGTGGCTCGCATGCGAGCGATGCCTTCCAATGTGCCACGCATTGAAATCCTGACCGACATGGACTTCCAGCCGAAGCTGAAGACTCAGCGTCTGACACATGTCTTTGCTGATGACCGCGGCATGCGTCCGGAAATTCCCGGCACACTGGCCCGCGGTGATTTTTATGCAGACATCTCCTTCTCAGAAGGACTCCAGACGGGTGTGGGTGATGAAGTTGATCGCACACAACTGCTGCCAAATGCCAAAAACCCGGATGGTACGACAGTTAACCTGTCTCAAGTGCCTTGGGTCTCCGAGTTTCCCCTCACAGTGAATGCGGAACTGATGGCTCGGGGCCAGGAGCGGTATGACATCTACTGTGCTGTCTGCCATGGACTGACCGGTAAAGGAGATGGTCTGGTCACACAGCGGGCGATGCAGCTGCAGGCTGCCTCTCCATCTGTCGGGACCTGGATCAAACCGATTTCCCTCTATGATGGTCCAATCAAATCGCAGCCTGTCGGGCAACTGTTCAATACAATCACTTATGGTGTGCGGAAAATGCCAGGCTATGCCTCACAGATTACGATTGAAGATCGCTGGGCGATTGTTCTGTACCTGAGGGCCTTGCAGCAGGCTGGTTCCGGAACGATTGATTCGATCCCGGCTGAAGAGCAGCAGCGACTGCGAGCGGAAGTCACACCAGAGTAATCACAGACAAACACAGATATCAATTTCTCTTTTGATTCGCGAATAACAGCATGTCACATCACGGTCAAATCATTCCTGTCGAAGATCCGGGCACGATTGAGCAGACATCCGGTTCCCTGAAAACAGTCGCGCTGGTGGCGGGATTGGGCGGGCTGGTTCTGTCAGGCCTACTGGCCACGTCTTCCCAGAACACAGATCGTCTGCAGTACAGCTATCTGCTGAATTTCTGCTTTGTGTTAAGTATCTGCCTGGGAGCCCTGTTTTTTGTTCTGATTCAGCACATTACGCGTGCGGGCTGGAGTGCGGTTGTCAGACGTCTGGCCGAAATCATGACCACCGGCTTTCTGCCACTGGCCCTCCTGTTCATTCCGATCGTGCTGCTCGTGATCAATGGCAGCAGTGTCCTGTTTGAATGGAACAACCACGAAGTTGCCCAGAATGATCCTCTGCTGAAGCACAAGATGATCTTCCTGAATGAGTGGTGGTTTTCCCTGCGGGCCATCGTGTACTTTGCCTTCTGGATTGTCTGTGGCAAATTCTACCTGAGTTCCTCTACACGGCAGGATCAATCGGGGGATCCCCGTCTGACACAATCCATGGGATCCTGGAGTGCGATCTGCCTGATTCTGTTTGCCCTCTCCATTTCGTTTGCCGCCATCGACTGGATCATGTCTCTCGATCCCCGCTGGTTCAGCACGATTATCGGAGTTTATTACTTTGCGAATGCCAACGTTGCCTTCTATGCCACACTGGCGATCACGGTTTACCTGCTCAACAGTAGCGGACTGCTGGTCAACACAATCAGCGTGGAGCATCGTCACGACATTGGCAAACTGCTGTTCGGCTTCAACTGCTTCTGGGCCTACATCGCATTTTCCCAGTACCTCCTGTACTGGTATGCCAATATACCTGAAGAAACAATGTGGTTCATGCGACGTCAGGAAAATGGGTGGGAAGTCGTTTCCATGATCCTGATCTGCGGGCACTTTGTGATTCCCTTCCTGGGACTGATGTCCCGCACCGTGAAGCGGAATCCCTCCAAACTGCTGTTCTGGGCAGTATTCCTGTTAACCATGTGCTGGATTGATCTGTACTGGCTGATCATTCCTGAAGTTTCTCCTGAAAATCCGGCCCTCTCCCTGCTGGATCTGACCTCACTGGTTGGAATTGCCGGGATTACCCTGGCTGGAATCCTCAAGCTTTCCGATCAGGTTTCACTCCTGGCCCGGAAAGATCCGAGAATTCAGGAATCGTTGTCATTCCACAATATTTGAGAGGGTCGTTTCCGATCAGGTGATCAGTCATTCTGACCGGAACACAGAAAGAGCAGATCGGTGGTCATCCGGCCAGAAGTTGTGTCGAAACGACGCAGCAGGAGTCTGACAGGTTGGTACTCTGCCCTGGTCAAGAAATAATACAGACGTGTGCCTGCCACACGACAAGAGGATCAGAGATAGTTATGGCACGTTACGATGACCTTCATACTGGCACGATTGCAGTGGTGGGAGTTGTTTCCGCAATCCTGACTTTCGTCATCATTGGAGCGGTCCAGGTGCTCTATTTTGAGTTCACTCAACTGGAGTATGAACGGAAAGTTGTCGAAGCCCCGCTGGTCAGTACCGACCAGAAGGTGAACCAGCAGACCGATGAACTGAATCATTACAGCTGGATTGATTCCGAAGCCGGTTCGGTTTCGATTCCGATCTCGCAGGCCATGTCCCATGTTCTGGCTGAACAGGGAACACCCGCTGGATCATCAGCTGCACCGGAAGGGACCTGATCCTGCCGGAGTCCTCCCTTTGGGATGAGTTCGGACTGGTTGGAAAATAACTGAGAGAGAAAAACAGAAAAAAAGGAGAGTCGAGCAGGAGTCATGAAACGGGGAATGTTTGCAGTGTGGGGAGTATTCTGGATGGCCATCCTGGCAATCCCGGCTGCCTGTGTTGCGGGAGATCCCCGAAACGAGTTCATTCCTCCGGCTCTCACCGAGACGAAGGTCGTACAGAATCTGGATGCGGAATTGCCTGCAGAACTGATCTTCAAAGACGATCAGAGTCAGATGATTCGCCTGGGAGATCTGTTCGATGGAAAGATTCCTGTCATCGTCTCGATGAACTACTCCAACTGCCCGATGCTGTGTGTTTTGCAGCTCAACGGGCTGATTGATTCATTAAGGGAAATAGATCTGGTTGCTGGTCGGGATTATCGAATTGTTTCGGTAAGCCTGGATCCTGAAGAAACAGCGGAGCAGGCGGCTGCAACCAAACAGAAGTATCTGGCATCGTACGAGCGGGAGGCGGATGCGGCGGGTTGGCATTTTCTGACTGGGACCGAACATGCGGTTGCCAGTCTGGCCAAAACGGTTGGTATCACCTATGTGTACCTGCCCAAGAAGAAGGAGTATTCGCACCCGGCCGTGTTTTGTCTGTGCACACCGGAAGGGCGGATTTCCCGATATCACTACGGAATTGAGTTCCCGCCGCAGACCTTGCGGCTTTCCCTGGTGGAAGCCAGTGAAGGGAAAATCGGCACACTGGTCGATGGGTTTTTACTGATCTGCTTTCATTACGATGAGACAGAAGGGCGATATGCTCCTGCCGCTCGAAATCTGATGAAAGTGGGTGGAGGTCTGGCGGTGTGTGGCCTGGGATTGATTTTCTGGCTGTGCCATCGTCATCGAAAACAGGTTATGACAGTTTCTGTTCCCTGAGCGGGTTCGAGATTGTTGATTTTTTTGAAATAGAGTCATACTCAGGTCACATTCATGTCTGATTTGTTGAACCTTATCACACCGTTCCCGGAGCAGAATTCCACTTTTGCTGAAAGTGTGGATTCTTTGTACTACTTCATTTTCTGGCTCTCCGCAGTCTTTTTCGTTCTGATCATCGGTCTGATGGTTTACTTCATGATGAAGTACCGTCGGGTGGAAGGTCAGGAGCCGGAAAAAAGTCCCTCTCATAATACTCCACTGGAAGTCAGCTGGTCGGTGTTGCCCGGTTTTCTGGTACTCTTCATTTTTGCCTGGGGTTTCAACACTTACGTGGATATGCGGACCCCTCCCAACGATGCCTACGAAATCAATGTGACCGCCTCGATGTGGTCCTGGCAGTTTGGCTATCCCACCGGAGCGGTGGATGGAGAGCTGCACATTCCGGTGGGCACGCCTGTCAAACTGATCATGCAATCCAAAGATGTGATTCACAGTCTGTATGTTCCGGCATTCCGCGCAAAGCAGGATGTGGTTCCGGGGCGTTACTCGGGAATGTGGTTTGAAGCGACCAAGACCGGCAAGTTTGACCTGTTCTGTACGGAATACTGCGGTCAGAAACACTCCGACATGATCACCAAGGTCGTTGTCCATCCTCTCAACAAGGAGGGAGTGACCGAAGAAGTTTCCCAGACCTTTGATGAGTGGATGGAAATTGCGATGGACCCGGCTGAAGGTGGAAAGAAAACTCCCGCCGAAGCAGGGCAGAAAGTGGTGGGCATGTTTGGTTGCCTGCAATGCCATTCGGTTGATGGCAGCAAAAAGGTCGGGCCTTCCTTCAAGGGCTTCTTCGGCAAGGAAGTGGATATTACCGGTGTCGGGAAAGTGAAAATGGATGAGAACTACATCCGTGAATCGATTCTGGAGCCAAATGCGAAGGTTCGTGCAGGGTTTGACCCGAAAATGCCGAGCTTCAAAGGAAACATGAAGGATGAATGGATTGATTATGTGATCGCCTACATCAAATCGATCCAGGACGAGAAATAACCGACGCGGCTGACATCATTACTTTAAAGAACGAATTTCACTAAAGGAGACTGAGCATGACGACAGACGTTGCGCACGCTCACTCAAGCCATAGCCATTCGGCAGACAATTATCTGACAGCCAGCTCGGGAATTTTTT
>JAGQQT010000031.1 GCA_020426065.1 Planctomycetaceae bacterium
GCGATTGCCGGACATGAGAAGAAGGAAAACCGCACCGCTCTGTTTGTCGCGGCCAGTCCGTTCGGAACCGACCAGCCCTATCGCTTGAAAGTGGTCCTGAAGCATGAATCCCAGTACGCCCAGCATCAGTTTGGTCGCATTCGCCTGGCGGTCTCAGCAGATGATCAGATTGCGAACCTGGTTCCCGATGCCATCCGCACTTTGCTGGCCACACCGGATGACAAGAAAACGAATCAGCATAAACAGCAGCTTAAAGAACATTTCCGCAACAATGTCTGCAGTCTGCCTGAGTTCAGAACACTGCAGCAGTCTCAAACGGAGCTGCAGTCCAGGAAAACCAAGCTGACCGAGCAGATTCCCACCACGCTCGTTTTCCGTGAGAAAGCACAGCTGAAGCCGTCCTATCTGCTGAAACGCGGGGAATATGATCAGCAGGGTGAGGAAGTTTCCCGTCGCACTCCACTGGCACTTCCACCCATGCATCAGGAGTGGCCCAATAACCGGCTCGGATTGGCTTACTGGCTGGTCAGTGAGGAAAACCCTTTGACTGCCCGCGTTGAGGTCAACCGGATCTGGCAATCGCTGTTCGGAGTGGGACTGGTCAAGACCACCGAAGACTTTGGCTCACAGGGAGAGGCACCATCACATCCCGAATTGCTCGACTGGCTCGCGATTGAGTTGCGTGAATCTGGCTGGGACCGGAAAGCTCTGCTCAAAAAGATCATGCTCTCCTCCGCCTACCAGCAGTCATCCCGAATTATACCTGCTCAACTGGCTGCCGATCCCCAGAACCGTCTCATTTCTCGTGGTCCACGTTATCGACTCGATGCGGAGATGCTGCGAGATCAGGCGCTGTTTGTTTCCGGGTTGCTGGTCGAAAAGATTGGCGGGCCGAGTGTGAAGCCTCCACAACCGGATGGTTTGTGGTTTGCCGTTGGATACACCCGCTCCAACACTGCCCGGTTTGTTCCCGATGAAGGAGCGGAGAAGATCCATCGACGCACCCTTTACACGTTCCTGAAACGGACAGCCCCTGCTCCACAGATGGCGGTCTTTGATGGTCCGTCCCGGGAGTCAAGTTGTGTGCGTCGGGAGCGGACGAATACCCCGCTGCAATCCCTGCTCCTGCTCAATGATCCCCAGTATGTTGAGTTTTCACAGGGACTGGCTGCCCGCGCGATGCGGGAAAGTGCATCGGATCCCGGACAGATCGCCACGCGGATTTATCGGCTCTGCACGGGGGAATTGCCCACGGCAGACCAGTTATCCCTGCTGGTGGCCGGATTTGAAGCAGACCGGGAGTATTTCCGGGCTCATCCGGAACAAGCCACTGCCTATCTCAAAACTGCAGCTCTGGTTCCGCATGAAGGGTTGGCCGAAGTTGACCTGGCAGCCTGGTCGCTGACTTCGAGTCTGGTCCTGAATCTCGATCAGGTTGTGAGCAAAAACTGAGAATGGTGAGTTGGCTGCCAGAGTGAACCATTTGCGGTGCCGGTTGTCTTGCTACAGGGATTCACCAGAATCTTTCTGTGAAGAGAAGGCTGTGTAAGGGGCTGAAAATATGCCTGTCGCATAGTCCGTGCAGATTGGGACCGGTAATCTCGGCTCACAAAACAGTGAAGGGCTCATTATTTCCTGCAGTTCCGACCGATGTTGGAAGAACATGCTGTATGTTTTTCGGGAAGACGATTCTCGGAGAATCAAGAACTCGCAAGTGCAGGATCAGGACGAGCGATTCGAACGCATCAAGAGAACGACAACTACTATATTTTGAATTGCCATCCCTTTTTTCGCTGTTCTGCACTGGGCCGCTCCGTATAATTTAACAGGGTTTATTCACTTTTCTTTTTGAATGTGAAATCCGTTTTAGTTACTGGAGATGATCACTGATGAACGCGATGGTTTCCAACCCGGATGCCTTGGTGCGGGATTTTACTCCCGACCGCTGCAACGCGATGTTGCCGCTGGTGAAAGCGATTGTCTGGGACATTGTCACTCTGGCTACCGAAATTACGAGCCGGAATGAACGCATCGAGTCGCTCGAAAATTCTCGCACTCGCCCCGGAAACATCGGGGACTTCTTTGCCGAAGAATTCCAGGAAATGGAAGACCGGCTCAGACGGGATTGCGAGCAGCTGGGCGAATACATTGATGAGTTGAATGCTCTCGGTCTGGAACTGCACGATGCCGAAATGGGCGAAGTTCACTTCCCGACAGTTCTGGAAGGAAAGCCCGGCTACTACACATGGAAGCTGGGAGAAGATTCGGTCTTTCCTCAGCCATACATGGTCTGATTTCCACCGGAATCTCGTCACTGACTGAACTAGAAATTTCTGGAAACGGAATTGATTCCGGGAACACCCAGAGTCTGTTGAGGCCTTCAGGTGCAGAGCTTCCAGACTCACTGTCAATCATCCGATGAACTCTACAAATCATCGACGTTCAGCTTTATTTGCAAGGCATTTTCTGTTGCCTGCCGCTTGAGAACATCTGTTCCCGCTGAGTTCGAACGAATTCCTTTCCCTCAGGCATCCTGCAGCCTTCTGTAGCTGGTTTGTCAAAATAGAGAATCCGGGAGAGAGAGCGGGTAGTTTCACGATTGTGCTGAAATGTGTCGATACGACATACATATTCTGCGCATTTTGAGAGTGAACTGCTCATGTCCACCACGCTGTACCAGATCGAGATTCGTGACCTGTTCAATGGTCCGATCGATCTGTTGCTGTACCTGGTGCGGAAGCAGGAGGTGAACGTTGCCGAGGTTCGGATTGGCGAGATTGTCGATCGGTTTCTGGAGTACCTCAACGTTCTGGAATTCATTGATTTTGACCTGGCTGCCGATTTCGTGGTGGCGGCAGCCGCCCTGGTGGAAGTGAAAAGTCATCTGGCCCTGGTGCGGGATGAAGACCAGGAAGAAGAGCAGGAAGAGCCAGTCGAGGAAACCTCGACCAGTCAGCTCGTCTCCCATCTACTGGCCTACAAGAATCTGCGGGATGCGGCGGAGTTACTGCAGGAACAGGCTCTCGCCTGGCAGGACCGTTATCCTCGTCTGGCCGATGAACGTCCGCAGTCAAAACGCTCCCTGGCGGATGATGTGCTGAAGGATCTCGAGGTCTGGGATCTCGTGGGAGCATTTGCCCGCATCGTGCGTCAGAAGTCGGATGAACGCGAATCTCTCATTCGCTTCGATGAAACGCCGATTCACATTTATGTCGACAAGATCGGTGCTCAGGTGCGGGCAGAAGGGCGTGTCCGGTTCCAGAATCTGTTTGACTCCACTGATGACCGCAGTAAGGTCATCGGGATGTTTCTGGCGGTCCTGGAGTTACTCCGTCATCACGGATTCCGAGCCTGTCAGGAAACTGACTTTGCAGAGATCTGGATCCTCCCTCCGGTTGAAAACGAACAGTCAGAAGACGAAACTTTGCCAGAACGAGACTAAGACATTCTGGCCTGAAGTGAGTTTATGACCGAGCAGCCCGCTCACAACGCGATTGAAATTGAGGGAGCCCGCGCGCGGAATCTGAAAAACGTTTCCGTCACAATTCCCCTCAACCGCTGGACTGCCGTGGTGGGGATGAGTGGTTCCGGCAAAAGCAGCCTGGTGTTCGAGACGATCCACGCGGAATCTCAGCGCCGTTTCTTCGAAACTCTTCCGCACGGAATTCGAGTCTGGCTGGAACAGTGGGAACGCCCCGATGCCGACCGGATTTCCCATCTCCCGGCCAGCCTGGCAATCGGGCGGAATCAACAGCCGCAAACCGGGATCACCCGTATCAGCCAGACCTCTGGTCTGGAAGAAGAGCTGATCCGCATCATGATAGCGCAGGGAGAACTTGTCTGTCCGGCCTGCCAGCTGGGAGTGAGAAGTTCTTCCGTGGAGCAGGTCCTGCAGGCAGTGGAAAAACTGCCCGCTGGCGTCCGCTACCAGATTGGATTTCCCGTTGTGCTGCGGGAGCAGGCAGGTTCTCCAATCAGCCCCCAACAGATCGCTGCCGAGAAAGCATTCTGGGAACAGACCGGTTATTCCCGCTTTCTGGCGGTGCAGGCCGATCCTGCGTTACAGCATGTGTTTCAGGGTGAACGATTTGTGGTGGTGGTGGACAGGCTGCAGTCTGGCCAGGCAGACCTTTCACGAATTCGGGAAAGCATCGAACAGGCTCTCACGGCTGGATTGGGTCACTGTCTAGTTCTGGTGGATCACACCGACTTACCGGGTTTTGATCGGGCTGACTGGTTACTTGCATGTCAGGATGAGTCCGGACGTCCGTTTCACGGTTTGGCATTTTCTCATGGCCGGGAATGTCCTGCCTGCCTGACGTCGGTTCCCGAATTGCAGCCGGAACTGTTCTGGGGAGGTCGGACTCACGGGAATTGTGGTCAGTGTTCGGGTGAAGGAATCATCAGGCTGAAAGACGCTCAGGAGATCTGTCCGGAATGTTCTGGAACGGGCCTGGGGGTGATTGCACTGCACGCTCGACTGGCAAACGAAACCGGGACTCGCCTCACTTTCGCAGAGTTACTCCAGCAACGGATCGAGACATTACCTTCCACGCTGGAATCGGTTTTGGCGGATCGGTCTCCGCACGATTCGGCCTTCAGAAACCTTCTCAAAACGGTTGATCAGCTTGTCGATCTGGGGTTAGGCCCACTGCGGTTGAATCGATTGACTCGCACCTTGTCCCGAGGAGAGTTTCAGAAAGTCTCGCTGATCTCGGCCTGCCGACAGCAGTTTGTCAATACGCTGATTCTGCTGGAAGAAATCTGTAATGGACTGCATCCCGAAGATCGGGCCAAGGTGTCTGGCTGGATTCGAAACCTGGTTTCGACCGGGAACACGGTCATCACGGTGGAACATCATGCAGATGTGATTGCTGCAGCCGATCATGTGATTGAACTGGGACCGGAAGCCGGAGTATCCGGAGGTGAAGTGGTTTACACCGGCTCGCCAGAAAAGTATCTGCAGAAGCTGCCATCTTTCGAAGAGGCGCCGGAGCGGCGAATCGCACAGGCTGGAGAATCGCTCGAAATTCGTGATGTGCATTTGAATTCATTGCAGGGAGTCTCAGTCCGATTCCCTCTCAATCGGTTCATTGTTGTGTCCGGAGTCTGCAGCAGTGGAAAAACTAGCCTGATCTGTCAGGCGTTGAGCCTGGCCGTCAACAATCGACTGGCTGATAGAAACTCTGTTGCCCCGTCAGCAGTCAAGGATCCTTTTCAGACGGTGGCCCAGGTTGGGGCGATTGAAGGTGGGGATGTAATCGACGAGTGTCTGGTGATGACGGCCAGTAACTGGACTGGATCCAGCCGCAGTACACCGGCAACCTATCTGAAAGTTTTTGATGAGATCCGGAAACTGTTTGCGGAATCGGTGGATGCCCAGAAAGCCGGATTCAAACCATCGCACTTCAGTTTCAATTCGTCGAGCGGTGGACGCTGTCAGCGGTGTCGGGGCGTGGTGAAATCGAAGTGGATCTGCAGTTCCTGGCCAACCTGTGTGTGACATGCCCGGAATGTCATGGTCGCAGATACGCTCCGGAGACACTGCTGGTTTTTTACCGGAACCGCAACATTCACGATGTTCTGCAGATGACCGCCGAGGAAGCATTCGCGTTTTTTCGGAATCATCCCAAAATTCAACGTCCGCTTCAGTTATTGCGGGATGTTGGACTGGGTTATGTGACATTAGGGCAACCGACCGCGTCATTTTCAATGGGGGAATGCCAGCGACTAATGCTCGCTTCCAGCTTGAGTGCCGCGAGCGGCAAGCATCGACTCTATCTGTTTGATGAACCGGCTTCCGGATTGCATCCGGCCGATCTGATGGTGCTGGTCCGGGCGTTTCAGCGGCTGGTCGAGCAGGGACACTCAGTTGTGGTCATCGAAAATGATCCCCAGATTCTGTCTCAGGCTGACTGGATTATTGAAATGGGGCCAGGAGCGCATGAAAAAGGAGGCACGGTGGTTTATTCCGGGCCTCCTGAAAACTGGTCGGGCTCAGTCTGATCTGATGTTGGCATCAGATCATCATGGTCAACTGCAGTGCTGGCTGAGCAGTTCTGCAATCTGGACAGCATTGGTGGCAGCCCCTTTTCGCAGGTTGTCGCTCACACACCAGAAGCTGATCCCATTGGGGGAAGTCAGATCTTTGCGGACACGTCCGATGTAAACTTCGTCGGAACCATCGGAAGTGAGTGGCATCGGATAAAGTTTTTCTGGCAGGTTATCCTGGACCGTGATTCCCGGAAAATCATTCCAGGCTTTCACTGCCTGTTCGACAGAAATCGGCTCTTCTGTTTCCACCAGAATGCTTTCGCTGTGACAGTTCCAGACTGGAATCCGCACACAGGTGGGGTTCACAAGAATCCTGTCATCTCCCAGGATCTTGCGGGTTTCATAAACCATTTTCATTTCTTCGCTGGTGTAGCCCTCATGTTTTGGTCCACCAATCTGCGGAACGGCATTGAAGGCGATCGGATGAGCAAAGACCTTGTACTGGTAATCGGTTCCCTGCAGGCGGGCCTGACTGCCGTGAATGAGGTCTTCGGTTCCAACAAGGCCAGCACCACTGGTTGCCTGATAGGTGCTGACAATGACTCTGCGGATACGGGAAATGTTCTGTAGCGGTTTGAGTGCCATCACCATTTGAGTGGTTGAGCAGTTGGGACTGGCAATAATCCCTT
Organism: Planctomycetaceae bacterium; assembly: GCA_020426065.1. Lineage (GTDB taxonomy): Bacteria > Planctomycetota > Planctomycetia > Planctomycetales > Planctomycetaceae > Rubinisphaera. The sequence continues at coordinate 6,684 of JAGQQT010000031.1, forward strand.
TGGCGTTGATGGCATCCTGGGGATTGATTTCCGGCACGACCAGGGCGACATCCGGATTCATGCGCCAGTAACCGCTTTCGTCGATGACCTTGGCACCCGCCTGGACTGCGTATGGCAGATATTCTCCTGCAATGTCATCTGGAGTAGAGGCGATGACCAGATCGACACCTTCGAAGGCGTCTTTGGTCAGTTCTTCAAATACATATTCCCGCCCCTGGAAAACCAGTTCCGTTCCCGCTGACCGGGCACTGGAAAGGAAACGGAACGTTTCAGCAGGAAAATTGCGTTCTTCCAGAAGTTCCAGGATGATTCGCCCAACGGCACCGGAAGCCCCCACAACTGCGACTGTCTTAAACACTCGGCCCTCTTTTCAAATTTGAATTCAGTGTCTTCCTGTTGAATACAGACGGATCTGGCCGGAGAAGTCTAATGCATCTGTCGTCTGGACAGCTGGAGACCAGGAAAACCGCAACACCGCCCGTTTGCTTTCTGCCCGCTATTCTGCAAAGTTCTCCAACGATCGCAACCTGCCTTGGCAAAAAATGATTCGAACCGATGAGACTGCAGACTGAGCTTGATTCTAATCATTAAGTTCGTCTATTCGTGTGAATCGACTGACAAAAATTCAGAAACCTGAACCAAAAAGAAATGACTCCTCTGCAGGAACTGGCAATGCGAACAGCGGACGGTGCTGCCAGTCCGCACACGTTGTGAATGATCGGGGCATCCAGATATCCAAATGCCCGGCCAGTGATACTCATACCCAGAGATTTGGATACGATGGTCTGGATTGAAAACCAGGTGCGAACCTCTGCCGAAACGAGGTGTCAGTGTGTGTGCCTGCCCTTGAGGTGCGGTCTGGTGTCGACCATCCGATGCTTGACGATTCAAAATCCCCTGATTACCATTTGGTGATGAAATACATGTGTGCTTACCTCACTGGCCTGAGCGGACTACTACTCCCCTTCTTTATTGGGACGTCTTAGGTCACGTAGATGCATTTCTTGCCAAGCCCTGAGACACCCCCTGTCTCAGGGCTTTTTGTTTTTCCGGCCAGCCAGGCCCGCCCGAAACGAGGCAGGAGTGATTAAAACCCTTCTGCTGAAAAGGATACCAACACATGAGTGACGACGTCATTCGGATTTTTGACACGACCTTGCGCGACGGCGAGCAGTCTCCGGGCTGCAGCATGAATATCGATGAAAAGCTGGATGTTGCTGCTGCCCTGGTGGAGTTGGGGGTAGATATCATCGAGGCGGGGTTTCCGATCGCTTCACCTGGTGATTTTGCCGCAGTGAAAGCCGTTGCAGAGAAGTTTGGGGATCGCACCACCATCTGCGGGTTGGCCCGGTGTCGCCAGGAGGATATCGATCGGGCATGGGAAGCACTTCAGCATGCCCAGAAGAAGCGGATTCACGTTTTTCTGGCCACTTCTGCCATCCACATGCAGTACAAGCTGAAGATGGCCGAAGAGCAAATCATCAGCCGGACGGCAGAAATGGTGGCCCGGGCCAGGGACTATTGTGAAGATATTGAGTTTTCACCCGAGGATGCATCCCGTACGGAGCTTGATTTTCTCTGCCAGGTGGTTGAGACCGCCATCAATGCCGGAGCCACCACAGTCAACATTCCCGATACGGTCGGTTATGCCACGCCCAGTCACTACTACAACGTGATCCGCACGCTCAAATCGCAGGTTCCCAATATCGATCGGGCGGTCATCAGCACCCATTGTCATAACGATCTTGGTCTGGCTGTGGCGAATTCACTGGCGGCGGTCGAGGCGGGAGCCCGCCAGGTGGAATGTACCATTAACGGGATTGGCGAGCGTGCCGGAAATGCCGCTCTGGAAGAGATTGTGATGGCCATTCGGACCCGATCCGATTACTACAAGGTCTCCACCAGAATCAATACTCCTCGTCTGGTTCCCACAAGCCGTTTGGTGACAAACGTGACCGGGATGAAAATCCAGCGGAACAAAGCCGTGGTGGGGCAGAATGCGTTTGCCCACGAAGCAGGAATCCATCAGCACGGAATGCTCCAGGAGCGGACCACTTACGAGATCATGCGTCCGGAGGATGTGGGCTTTGTGGGGACAAATCTCGTGCTTGGCAAGCATAGTGGCCGTCATGCCTTCCATGATCGCTTGACTTCTCTGGGCTATACGCTGGATGACGCGGCCTTCCAGAAAGTTTTCGAGGATTTCATTGCCCTGGCTGACAAAAAGAAGGAAATCTACGACGCGGATATCGTCGCTCTGGTTGACCAGCGGTCCCACCAGGTTCATGAAACCTGGTCCATGGTGACCATGCACACTTCGGCAGGAACCGGCACAATCCCGACCGCTACGATTGAACTCAGGCATGAATCAGGAGAAACGCGTCGGGATGCTGCAACCGGAGATGGGCCCATCGATGCGGTCTTTGTCGCTCTTGAACGGGTTGTAGGCTTGCCGGTCAAATTGATCGAATTTGATGTCAGCAGTGTTTCCGGCGGCAAGGACGCATTGGGGCAGGTCAATGTGACGGTCAAGGTGGATGATCGGACCTATCACGGTCAGGGAGTCAGTACCGATGTGATCGAGGCCGCTGCGATCGCCTATCTGCAGGCGTTGAACAAGGCGATTGCCGAGCGATAACCGTAAATCCGTGGCGGCAGTCACTGCCCACTGGGGTGGAATGACAGAGAAAATTCCTCTGGAAGAGATTTTGACCGGGAAATCAGTCTACTTGTGTAGAGTTTGATTTTTTGGTGAGTAATCGCTTGAACTGTGGCCCGGATTTCATTAGTTATTGCCCAGCAATTGTTGCGTTACCGTATCAGAAATTTTTAGGCGTATTGCATGAGTCACAACATTCCCCTCGGTTTAAGCGATGTTCAGTTTGTCCTGCTCGGTCTGGTGATCGATACCGAAAAATCCGGCACCGAATTGCGGCAGATTTTGCGCGACGATTTCGGGTGGGATACTAGCACCAGCTCGTTCTACACGTATTTTGAACGGCTCGGCAAAGAAGGTTTTTGCACAATCAAAACCACCAAGGCCGGCAAAAAGTTCAAGGCCACCGCAAAAGGCAAAAAGGCTTACAAATCAAAATTTGATTTCATGAAGCAGTTTACTGCGAAGAAATAAGCCCGCTCGGCACATCGTGGATCGGCTGCTGCAGTTGCGTTGTCTGGAAGCGGCAGCCTTTGGCATCAAAGAAGAACAGGGAATTGCGCTCCACCGTCCAGATCGCGCCCAGGCGGATCTGGCGGGGGCCAAAGAGCGTAAAGTTCACGCCACAAAACTGGTCCTGGCGATGCAGGGGATCCACTTCCAGTTCAAACTGGTCAACCAGCAGATTTTCCTTGCCACACAGAGTGTGGTGGACAAATTGCCGTAATTCTGCCCAGGTTTGCAGCATCCCATTCACCGGTCACACTCCCTCTCATGCGTACAGCGATGTAGTCTCTTCTGGTATGTCGATCCGACGGAGAGCAATTTCGGTATCGTCGAATCCTGCGCCTGATCTGACTCCTTTTCCGGCCCGCTGAGTGAACGGCAAAATGCGCCTGATGCGAACAGCGGAAGCGATTTTTTGCCATCCTTTTGAGATTGCAAAAAATCTGCTGAAGAGCTGTACGGAATTCTCCTGAACCAACGCCTCCAGGATTTACTGGACCTGCTCCGGTCTTGAAAAGCAGTGCAGCACCATGGGGTGCGGTCAAACAGGCAGAGCGATGCCTGATGAAAAAGAGAAATTACCCGACAGGGATTCGAACCCCAACTAAAAGAATCAGAATCTTTTGTGCTACCGTTACACCATCGGGCAGTGTTTCAGAAATTTATAAGTGATCGCTCTGAGTTTCAAGGCCGATTCACCAGAAAAATTTCTTCTGCATCAGACCAGCGATTCAGGTCGATCATTTGCCTTCGGGAAAGCATTCCAATTGCAGCCAGATCACCCTGCACGCTACCATGCAGCCAACGAATTATTATGAGAACTGACACTGCTGCTAGGGGCAGGTTCCCTTGAATGCCTGAATTCCCCTCACCTGGCTGGAGAGCACGGAATGCCTTTATATGAAATCGAAACCACGGCTCATATCATGATTGGCTGGGCTGAGAATGAGGCCCAGGCTCGAAACTTTGCCGCCAGTCATTATCCGGAGGAGGACGTGCTCCGGGTGAACCGCCGCCCACGTGATGTGTGGGTTGTTTCCAAATCTTTGCTGGGTCTGCCGGCATCCCAGAATATCTGCGATACCGCCCGGGAATGTCTGGCCAAAGCCAGCGGGGATAAAGTGCACGCGATCCGCCTTTATATGCGGGAAACGGGTGTCGATCTGCAGCAGGCTCAACGGGCAGTTGAGACCAATATGTCGCTTGGCTGGTAGCCTATTCGGAATGCCGGCGGTGTCAGTTTCTTGAACCAAACACAAGCCGCGACTTGGAAATAGTGCTGCTTTGAGCAGATACCGGACTGACTGGAACGGAGTTACGCCTCCAGGTTCCGGCCGTTGGCCCTTCCAGATCCCAGTCAAGCGGTGCAGGCATTGTTTCCGGTGTTCCAGATTCGGCGGGTTCCTGTGTTTTTGGTGCTGCAGGAGGAGCCAGTTCCGGTGGAATATCAATTTCAATGGGTCTGGACGGCGTAGTGGCCGTTGGGGCAGGGCTATCGGTTCCCATAGTGTTGTCCTGAGGTGTGCTCAGATCCGGAGTCCTGGTGGCCTCATTGGGGGCAGGCTTTCCATATAACTGACTCTGCGGGGCCATCGGCGTGAGCGATGAGGTTTCCTGCAGATACTGGGAAGGGCCTGGGATATTCGATCCAGGTCCATGTCGCCAGCGGAACATCTGAATGGAGGCTGGAGAAGATGAATCGTGGGAATACTGTTCCACAACCAGGTTGGGGCGAGCGTAGGTATTCCAGTCCCAGCCGATATAGACCAGCCGGGGAATGCGATGGGCGCCTGTGCATCCGGCTGCCAGCAGGATGGGTGCTATGATAAAAATAGGGAAATGGCGAGACATGTTAAGACAGGAACCTCTCGTCGATCGGTGACACCTTAACGGTTGTATCGACGAGATTGTTCCGGTCAATGAGTCAAAAACAGAGATCCAGGCCGTGGACAACCTGCTTACTCTTCATCCTGTTCTTCCGGCTGAATCTGGTCAGAAGTCAGTTCGAGGGTCAGTTCATTTTCCCCATCCGCTTTGATCTCAGCATTTGTGCGGATAATGCCCTTCACAATGGTTTCCGCTTCAGGCTCTTCATCGCTGTCATCATCCGGGGCCTTTTCAGGGACTTCTCCCATTTCAACCAGGCGGATAACAACCTGTTGGGGGCCCGCAATTGGCCCCACAGTAGGATGAATGACAAAGCTGCCATCCTTGATGTATCCAATCGCGGTGGGGGCATTATTGATGTCTGCCGTTTGGGGTTGGAACTGAATATTACCCATTGCGAGGGGAGCACCATCCAGGGTGACAGTCCCTTTCACTCCGTAGCGCGATGGGCCGGAATCTCCACCTCCGCAACCGGTAAACAGTATCAGGGTGAACAATGTCAGCAGAGCAGAGAAAGCTGTTCTGGTAGGCATGGTGTGAACTCTCTTGATTACTCAAAGTGCATTAAAAAGAAGTGTATTACGAGAATGACCACCTCGAAAAGTGGAGGTGGTCATTCAGAAGTTTAAAGTTGCGAAACTGACGACACTGAGGAGAGACCGGATTTACATCCTAGAACTCACCCAGCACATTACCATCATTGCGAGCACCAAGGTTGCTCATTGTGTTGACATTCAGGTTTTCAGAGATGAACCGGACTGCACCATCCGCCAGCACAAACTGGGCTCCCCCTTTGTGGAGAGAATAGAATGAGGCACGCACCCGGCTTTGAGTCAGGACATTTGATGCGTTGTAGGCATCGTTATGATTAACCCCTCGTGCTGTGACACCAAGGGAATCAGAGTATCCACACCCGGTGCAAGCTGCATCAGCATCATTCGAAGAGCGAGTCACCCACAAGGTTCCTGCGCGAGGATTAATGGTATCCAGTGCTCCAGTTGTTGGATTCACAATTTTGAGATCCCAGGCACGTTCACCAACCATCAGTGTGTTACTGGTTCCATCGGTGATGTCCCGCATGCGAATCTTGCTGTCGACATAGAACAACCCGTTGGAGTTGGTCTTGCGGGCAAGCACGTTCAGGTTGTTCGTACCCCGGTTGACTGCGATATAGTTCATCACAGCGATGCTGCGAAGAGTGTTGTTGGATGAACGAGGTCGACGAGCACCGGTATCCGTGTCCGGAGCAATGTCTGACGGGCAGCGGAATGCAGCGACCGGTGTCTGGAATACTGGTTGTGTGCTTCCCCAGTTGTTGGCACCAGGATTCAGTGCCAAGCCAGCGTGGCGATCGTTGACTCCCAACACATCATAAGCCGCAGACTGTTCCATCATCGGGGCAATCATGGCTGACCAGTTCCACTGTCCTCGGCCATTTGTTGCACCTTTGGGGTGGGCAATGATGTTTGTTGAACCAGAGTTCGTGTAATTGCCATAGTCGCCAATGTAGCCTGGAGGGAACACTTTGAAGGTGTCGTGGTAGTTGTGCATGGCCAGACCAATCTGCTTGAGATTGTTCTTGCAGGAGGAGCGGCGAGCCGCTTCCCGTGCCTGCTGCACGGCGGGGAGCAGGAGTGCCACGAGGATCGCAATGATTGCAATCACCACGAGCAACTCGATGAGGGTGAACCCAGAACGCTTTTGATCCAGGCGCGTCAACATAAAAGTCTCCTTATTTAGGAAAGACCCCCTAAAACACGCTCTAGCAGATGGGAGTTCAGAATTGAGTTTTGAGTAGTAACACATGAGCGTGCTTGGATGCGGAATCGCTAAATTCGAAGATCGTCGATCTCAATCAGGTTTTCAAGTCCAAACTGGAAAAACTTTCAAAATCTCCCTCCGAGCTCCGAAACCAACAAGGCGTATCTGGTGTTGTGCGAGCGAGATACGGCTTCAGAATTTTTTTTCGCCCTGTTTTGCAGGCTTTTTCATTTTGGGCAGATTGGGCATGGAGTTGTCAGCCATGACTGGCGAAATTGCGGATTCCTGACAAAGAAACTCAATGCTTGTTTTTTGTGTTTTTGGCAGCGATTTTGCATGATTTGTCCCAACGGATTGATCAAGAGTGGAAACCTGATCTTTTGCATGAATCCTGCTACAATGTTTGCAGTACAAAATCGGATTTTCCCTTTCAGGCAGAGATACGTCTCCAGGCATGCAACAACTCACTATCGTTACACCACAATCGGAACCACCTCGGCGTCGTCTTCCTAAATGGTTGAAGCGTCCGTTGCCCAGTTCGGAAATGGCGTTTACCTCAAATGTCATCGAGGATCTGCAGCTCGAAACGGTTTGTGAATCGGCCAAATGTCCCAATCGCACCGAATGCTGGGCTCAAAAGACAGCTACGTTCATGATTCTCGGGAACGTTTGCACCCGCCCGTGTGGTTTCTGCTCCGTACCCAAGGGGAAAACGGGGGAGATTCTGGTTGACGAGCCACAGCGGGTTGCCGAGGCTGCCGCGCGGCTCGGTCTTCAATATGTAGTCATCACCTGCGTCACCCGAGATGACCTGCCAGACGGAGGAGCGGAACACTTTTACGAATGTATCCACGCAGTCCGGGAGCGGACGGGGGCAGAAGTAGAAGTGCTCACCTCTGATTTCCGTGGGAACAGAAAATCGATCTCCCGGGTGATCGAAGCTCGTCCGGATGTGTTTAACCATAATATGGAGTCTGTCCCCAGACTTTATCATCGTGTTCGCAGGAATGCCGTCTATCAGCGTTCACTCGATCTGCTCAAGCAGGTGAAGGATGAATGTCCTGAAATGCCGACCAAGAGTGGTCTGATGCTGGGTTTGGGGGAAACGATCGAGGAAGTGCTGGATGTTGCGGCAGACTTGAGAGGTGTCGGCTGTGATATCCTCACGATAGGTCAATATCTGCAGCCTTCCGGACAACAGCTTCCGGTTGAACGCTTCGTGCCACCCGAAGAATTCGACCAGCTGGGAGAGCAGTGCCGGCAGCTCGGATTTTCGATGGTGGCCAGTGGCCCGTTTGTCCGCTCCAGTTATCATGCCGGTGAAATGGCCTCCCATGTCTGAGGTTGAAGCTTGAGGCACCCTTTGAATTGCGGGCTCGGATCGGGAACTGAATATCCCTTTTTCTTTTCCTGAAAAAACTCTCGCCGGGAGAGGTTTCAGTCTCGCCTTTTTAAAAGAAGTATTTATAGTTCGCGCACGTCATCCACTCCGATGGGGGCTTTTCCGAATCCCCTGGACTGACGACAACTTTAGGCGACATGATGCGTCTCGCTGAACTGAAAGACCTGCCTGCACTGGAGCAGCTGGAGAAAAGCTGTTTCCCTTCCCACCGCTGCAGCAACCGCCGCTCCCTGCGGATGAGTATTCAAAGTCCCACGCAGATTGTGATGCTGCTGGACGCTCCCGAAAACGGTGAGCTGGCCGGAGCACTCATCCTCATCTGTTACAAGAGTTCCCTCAGGATTTACTCTCTGGCTGTTCGCCCGGAATACCGTACCCGGGGTTATGGCGGGTCACTGCTGGATGAAGTTTTTGAGTATGCCCGTCAGAATGGCTTCCAGAAAATCACGCTGGAGGCAGACAAGCAGAATCAGAAGCTGGTGGAATGGTACTGTCGCTACGGTTTTGAAGTACGCGAAACAATCAAGGATTACTATGCCACCGGTGAAGATGCAGTCCGGATGCGCAAGATGCTGCAACTGGATACGGATCAGTCTCTGCTGGATTCCCCGAACCTGATCGTGGTCGATCAACCGAAAAACTGGCCGTTTTCCATTCCCCGAACACAGGTTGTCTCTGCCAAAACCTATCTGTCCAATCCGCACTACCAGAACTCGTCTCTATACCGGATTTTCAATCTCTGTCATTCGTTTAAGCCGCACAAGTTTGGCTATTATGTTTCTTTGCTCGCCTCTGCCCGGGATCAGCGGGTCATTCCGAACGTAACTTCCCTGCGAGATCTGTCGAGCGTTTCTCTCGTCCA